>JBEANZ010000734.1:0-5802 GCA_041165185.1 Verrucomicrobiota bacterium
GCGCCCGTGACGGGCGCGCGGTCGACTCAGGCCAGCGGCTCGGGCACCTGCCGGCCGGGTGTGTCGCGTTCGGGTTCGGCCTCGTGACATTCGGCGTCGGTGTTGACGTGCCAGAGACTGAAGCGTCCGCCCTGCGAATTCCGCGCGGCGAGCGGGCCGGTCATCATCGAGTGGTCCTGGTTGTTGTATTTGTGCATGCCGTTGCGGCCGATCCCCTGGAGATTGGAAAACGGCGCGAGCGCGGCGCGGATCGCGGCGACGTGCGCGCGATACTCGGGATCGTAAACGGGATCGGCCTTCTCCATGCGCACGACCGCGCCGTCTTTGATGCGCGCGGGATCGACGAGGCCGATTTGCGCGAACTCGCGGCGCCCGAGCGCAGTGAGGTCGGCATCGGACATCTCCCAGAGCGAATCGCCGACGTTGCAGAAGTATTCCAGGCCGAGGCACGTCGCGCCGGGCTCCGCGGTGAGCGCCTCGCTCCAGTTGCGGTAGTTTTGGATGCGCCCGAGCCGCACGCCCGGGTCGTGGATGTAGAGCCAGTCGTGGGAAACGGATTCGCGCCTTCGACCACGAGCGCGACGGTGAGGAAGTCGCGGTAGCGCAGCTTTTCCGCCGGCGCGATCGCCGCCGGCGGCAGCCGTGGGTCGAAGGCGACGACGGACTTTCGGTGTAGGTCTGGAAGACAGTGCGAAACAGCCGCCGGCCGAAGCGATTGCTCACCCAGTCTTCGAAGGAGACTTCGGGCCGGCGTGTCGCGCGCAAGGTGCGATCCGTCCGCGGCGTCGTTGCCGTTTGCGCGACGGAGGCCTGCCTTGGGTTGACGGCCCGGGGCTTCGCCGTGGGAATGGCGCGCCCCCCCGCTCTCGTGCGCCCAACGTTTGCCGTGATCTCCCGCATTTGCCCGCCGCGCTGGCCTCGCGCCGGGATCGTCCTCAGCGCGTTGGTCGCGACGACGGTGGCGTGCGCGCAGGCGCCGGCTGCGCTGGGGAAATTCGTAACGGCGCATTGCGTCGAGTGCCACGACGCCGACACGAAGGAAGGCGGTCTGGACCTGACGTCGCTCGCGTTCGCGCCGGCGGAGTCGAAAAATCTCGCGGCCTGGGTGAAAGTGCATGATCGCGTGGTCGCCGGCGAAATGCCGCCGCAGAAACGCGAGCGCCCGGAAGCGCGGGAGTTGAGTGCGTTTACCGCTGCGTTGAAAACGATGCTCACGGCGTCGGAGCGTGAGCTGTTCGCCACGCGTGGCCGCGCGGTGCAGCGCCGGCTCAATCGCTACGAATACGAAAACACGCTGCGCGATCTGCTGCACGCGCCGTGGCTGCAGGTGAAGGCGCTGCTGCCCGAGGACGAGGAGGCGCGGCGCTTCAACAAAATCGGCGAGGCGCTGGATGTCTCCTACGTGAACCTGCAGCACTACCTCGGCGCGGCGGAATACGCGTTGCGCGAGGTGATGGCGGCCGGGCCGCCCACGCGCACGATCCGCTATCACGCGCGCGACGAGGAGAGTTTCACGAGCCTGATGCGACCGAACCGGGCCAACGGCGCGATCGAGCGGGCCACGTTTCCCTTGCTGGGCACCGCGGCGCAGCCGGACGTGCGCGCCGGAGAACAACCGCTGACCGTGGGCGCGCGCCGTCCGGAAACGCGCGGCCGCGAAGCGATCGGCGTGTTGAGCGGGCCTTACGATTTCATCGAGCCGGCGTTTCGCGGTTTTCGCGCGCCCGTGGGCGGGCGATATCGCGTTCGCCTGAACGCCTTTTCGATTTGGGTGGGCGCCGACAAGGATCCGGCGCGCTGGTGGATTCCCGATCCGGACAACGTTTCCCCTGGTCGGCGGCCGGAGCCGGTGACGCTCTACGCGCAGCTCGCGCCTCAACCCCGGCGTCCCCTGGGCACGATCGAGATCACGCCGACACCGGCGGCCTACGAACTCGACGTCTGGCTGCTCGCCGGCGAAACGATCCAGCCGGATCCGGTGCGGCTCTTTCGCACGAACGAACGCGAAGGCCGGTTTCGGAATCCGCTCGCGGAACGCGAGGGCCAGCCCGGCGTGGCGTATCGCTGGCTCGAGGTGGAAGGGCCGATTTACGACGCGTCGCCCACGCGCGGCCGGGCGCAGCTATTTGCCGATCTGCCGCTGACGCGAAAAGGAGATCGCTTCGAGGCGACGTCGAACGATCCGGTGGCGGATGCGGCGCGGCTCATCCGCCGCTTTGTGGCGCGCGCGTATCGCCGGCCGATCGGTGGCGAAGAATGGAAGCGTTTCATGCCGGTCATCGAAGCGGCGCTGGCCGGCGGCGATACCTTCACGGCTGCGATGCTCGAAGGTTACGCGGCCGTGCTCGTCTCGCCGGAATTCATCGGCGTGAAGGAAACGCCGGGCCGGCTCGACGACTACGCGCTCGCCACGCGGCTCAGTTATTTTCTCTGGAACTCGCCGCCGGATGAAGCACTCCGCCGCGCGGCGGACAGCCGGCGTTTGCGTGATCCCGTGGAGCTGCGTGCCCAGGCGGAGCGCCTGCTGGCCGCGCCGAAATCGCAGCGCTTCGTGGAGGCGTTTCTCGATTACTGGCTCGATTTGCGGAAACTGGGTTCCACGGCGTCCGACCGCTGGCTCTATCCGGAATATTTCGCCGACGAGTATCTCACCGAATCCGCCGCAGAGGAGACGCGGCGGTTTTTTGCGGAGCTGGTGCGCGCGGATTTGCCCGCGCGCAACGTCGTCGCTTCCGACTTCGCAGTGCTCAACGAGCGGCTCGCGCTCCACTACGGCGTGCCGGCGATTGCCGGTGTCGCGTGGCGGAAAGTCGTGCTGCCCGCGGACGGCTGGCGCGGCGGCCTGATCACGCAGGCCAGCGTGCTCAAGGTCACCGCGAACGGCACCACGACCTCGCCGGTGACGCGCGGTGCCTGGATGATGGAGCGTATCCTCGGCCAGCCGCCGCCGCCGCCGCCCGCCGCCGTGCCGGCGATCGAGCCGGATACGCGCGGCGCGACGACGATTCGGGAACAACTGGAGAAGCACCGCTCCGCTCCGGCCTGCGCGGCGTGCCACGCGAAAATCGATCCGATGGGATACGCGCTCGAGAGTTTCGATGTGATGGGCGCGTGGCGGGAGCGCTACCGCGCACTGGGCGCTCAACCGGTCGACGAGCGGGTCGGGCGCAGCGGCGGACGCGTGTTTTTTCATCCGACGCAAGCCGTCGACAGCAGCGGACGGCTGCCGGATGGCCGCGCGTTTGCGGACGTGCGCGAACTCCGGCAATTGCTGCTGGCAGACGAAAAACAAATCGCGCGCAACCTCGCTCGGCAACTGACGATCTACGCGACGGGCGCACCGGTCGGCTTCAGCGACCGCGAAACGATCGAGGAAATTCTCGCCCGCGCCGCGGTGAACGGATTCGGTGTCCGGACGTTACTCCACGAAATCATCCAAAGTGAGCTTTTCCGCTGCAAATAAGGAAGACGTGCCGCCGACCGCGCCGACCGCGCCGGGCGTTCGCGTCGCGACGGGTCGCGGAATTTCGCGGCGGCAGTTTCTGCGCGGCGCGGGAATTGTGCTCGCGCTGCCGCTACTGGAGTCGATGCAGGCGGCTATTATGCGCGCCGCGGAACGCGCTTCGCCCGGCACGCCCGGGGGAAAGCCGCGCCGTCTCCTCGCGATTTGCAACAATCTCGGCCTGCTGCCGGAGGGCTTTTTTCCGGCCGACGTGGGACGCGGCTACGCGCTGTCGCCATACCTCGAAACGCTGCGCGAGCATCGCGACGATTTCACGGTGTTCAGCGGCGTCTCGCATCCGGGCATGGCCGGACACGACGCCGACATCTGTTTCCTCACCACGGCGCCGGATCCGGGGCGGGAAGGTTTCCGAAATTCGATCTCGCTCGATCAGGTCGTCGCGGGACGCGTCGGGCACCTGACGCGTTTCCCCTCGCTCACGCTCGGGGTGAATGTGCAGCCGGGCGTGCGCAGCCTCTCCTGGACGCTGCTCGGCACGTTGATCCCCTGTGAGGAAAAAGCCGCGGCGGTTTTCCGGCGCATGTTCGTCCAGGGTTCGTCGACCGAGATCGCGCAGCAGGTGCGCCGGCTCGAGCGCGGGCAGAGCATCCTGGATGCGGTGGCGGGTCAGGCGAAGGCTCTCGAGCGCGACGTCGGTCCGCGGGATCGCGACCGGCTGGATCAATATTTCACGAGCGTGCGCGAACTCGAGCAGCGCATGCAAAAGGCGCGGCAGTGGGAGCTGCGGCCGAAGCCCGTGATTGCGCGTCCGCCGCCGCTCGATCCGGAAAATCCCCGCGACTACATGGAGAAGGTGAAGCTCATGTATGACATGACGCGGCTCGCGTTCGAGACGGACTCGACGCGCTCGGTCACGCTGATGCTCGACAGCCTGTATTCGCCCGCGATCCAGTTTGGCGGCACGCGGACGAGCGACACCTACCACAATCTTTCCCATCACGGCCGCTCCGCGGAAAAAATCGCGCAGCTCCGCACGATCGATCAATGGCACATGACGCAGCTCGCCGATCTGCTGCGGGATTTGCGCGCGGTGAAAGAGGACGGCGAAACGCTGCTCGATCGGACGATGGTGCTGTATGGTTCGAACCTGGGAAATGCGAACACCCACGAATCGCTCAACCTGCCGGTGCTGCTGGCGGGCGGCGGCTTTCGCCACGGGCAGCATCTGGTCTTCGACCGGAAAAATAATCTCCCGCTCTCCAATCTGTTCGTCTCGATGCTGCAGCGGATGGAGGTCGAGCAAGACCGTTTCGGCTCGTCGACGGGCGCGATGCGTGGGCTCGAAATGAGAGGGTGAGGGGCAATCGCGGCGTCGCGCTTACGACCGATGCGCATTTCGTCGCCTATCTCAGCGAGGCCGTGCCGATCGCTCTGGGGGCGGTGGCGCTGTCTGCGTCGCGAAATCGGGACGGGGCGGCGCCGGAGAAAGGCGAAGGTTTGACTCGGATTGAGCGTGCGGCAGAAACGGCTTCGATGCACAAAGCGAAGTGGCGATGATCGATGACATCCTCTGGTGGCTGGATGGCAGTCCGGCGCGGTATTGGTCGGTGGCCTGGTTTACGTTTGCCGTTTGCCTCGTGCTGGCGTGGCGTCCTTGGGCGGAAGACATATCCGCGAACTCTCTGGAGTCGGTCACATTCGCGCTGACGCTGCTCATCTGCCTCTTCGCGTTTCGATGCCCATCCTTTTCGTGCCGTCGCATCTCAACGTCGACGAGAGCCAGATGATCGCGGGGGTTTTCACGCTGCGCCATGATCCCGTTTTCTGGCGCTCGGTGGACACCCAGACTGCGGGACCGCTGAACGTCTACGCGGCGTGGATTCCAACGGCGCTCTCCGGGGTGAATGCTTATTTCGGGATTCGGCTGCTGGCTCTGCTCTTGGGGGGCGCCACGGTTCTTCTGCTCGGCTGGGCACTTCGCATGGTCTTTCCGGAACGCATCGCCCGGATCTCCACGCTGATCATGCTCGGTTCTTTCGCGTTCGCGGTCGACTCGGACCTTGTCCACTACGCGAGCGAGCTCGTGCCGTTATTTCTGATCTCTCTGGGGACGGCAGGATTGACGCGGTGCTTTACGGGCGGCCATAGGAGCTGGCTGTGGGTTGCGGGTTTGTCGTTGGGCGCGGTGCCCTTCGCGAAACTGCAAGGGGCTCCGATTGCGTTTTGGATCGGCATGTGTGGCGTCGGCTTTCTCGCGGGCACGGGCGGCGATGGCCAGCGACGACCGATCCTGATTGGGCTGCTGATTGCGGGAGCGTTGACCGTGCCGCTTTTTTTTG
>JBEANZ010000735.1:0-9918 GCA_041165185.1 Verrucomicrobiota bacterium
ATCCGATCCCGCGTTTGAAATCGCGTTCTACGAATCGATCCTGCGCCGCGACGCCGGCTACACGGATGTGATCGAGCTGCTCGGCGGCCTCTACACGAAGCAGGGCCGCATCGCCGACGGCCTGAAAATGGATCGCCGCCTCGTGCGCCTCCAGCCCGCCAACGCCACCGCGCACTACAACCTCGCGTGCAGCCTCGCCCTCTCGCGCCGGCCGGCGGACGCGCTCCGCGTCCTACGCCAGGCGATCACGCTCGGCTACCGCGACCGCGAGTGGATGGCGCAGGACCCGGATCTCGCGGAGCTGAAAACGCACCCCGCCTTCGTCGCGCTCGTCGCGGAGTTGAAGCCTGCGAGCTGAGCGCCGGTCTCTCGTAGGCCGCGAGCTCGCTCGCGCTTCCGACGGCTAGCGCCCGTCGGTCGCCTTGACAGCCTCCACCGCGCGCGGAACTGTCCCGCCGCTCCCCCACCCCGCCCCGCCAACCCCGCGGCTCCGTCCGCTCGCCCTCGCCCCTCCCATGAAAATGCTCCCCGCCCTGCCTCGTTTCGCCGCCGTCGCCCTCGCGCTCGGCCTGCTCGTCCGCCCCGTCGCCGCCGCGCCCGCCGGCCTCACCGTCGGCACGCCCGCGCTCAAGTCCATCGGCCCGCTCGCGTTCGGGCCCGACGGCATCCTCTTCGCGGCCGACACCAAGTCCGCCGCCATCTTCGCGATCGCGACCGGCGACGCCACCTCCGCCAACTCCACGCAGCCCTTCAAGATCGAGGCCGTGAACGAAAAGGTCGCCGCCCTCCTCGGCACCGCGCCCGACCAAATCCTCATCACCGATCTCGCGGTCAACCCCGCCTCGCGCCTCGCCTACCTCGCCGTTTCGCGCGGCCGCGGGCCCGACGCCGTGCCTGTCCTCGTGCGCGCCAAGGCCGACGGCAAACTCGAGGTCGTTTCCCTCGACAAAGTCGCCTTCGCCAAGGCCCAGCTCCCCGACCCGCCCGCCGACCGCACCGCCGGCGAGGGGAAGCGCGCCAGCAACCCCCGCCTCGAATCGATCACCGACATCGCCTACCTCGACGGCCGCGTCGTCGTCGCCGGCCTCTCCAACGAGGAGTTCTCCTCCACGCTCCGCGCCGTGCCGTTTCCGTTTCAATCGGTCAACGGCGGCACCACCGTGGAGATCTACCACGGCGCGCACGGCAAATTCGAGACGCGCGCCCCGGTCCGCACCTTTGTCGCGCGCAAGGTCGGCAACGAATCCCAACTCCTCGCCGCCTACACCTGCACGCCGCTCGTCGAGTTCGCGCTCAACGAAATCACACCCGGCGCCAAAGTGAAGGGCCGCACCATCGCTGAGCTTGGCGCCGGCAACCGCCCCATCGACATGATCGTTTACCAGAAAGACGGGAAAGAATTCCTGCTCCTCGCCAACAGCGCCCGCGGCGTGATGAAGATCGGCACCGACGCCTCCGCCAAGACCTCCTCCATCGAGTCCCACATCAACGGCACGAAACACGACGGCCTCACCGTCGAGACCATCGCCGATTGGAAGGGCATCGAACAGCTCGAGCGCCTCGACGCCACGAGCGCCCTCGTCGTGCGCAAGACCGCCGCCGGCGCGCTCAACCTCGAGTCGATGGCGCTCCCGTAGTCGCGCGCGATCGCGATGTCCCCCTTCGTCCGCGCCGTCGCACTCGTCCTGCTCGGCGCGGATTTTTTTTCGCCCGTAGCGACCCGCGCGGCGGCTGACGCGTCCACGCGCACCACTGCTCCGGCCGGCGTGTCGGAATCGGCCGTGACGCTGCGCTGGGCGCCAAGCGCACCGGAAAACTCAACCGCCCGCGTCGTCGAGATCACCGGCCTGCCCGCCGCCGCACTCCACGCCCTGCGCATTGCTGACTGGTCCGACGAACGCTGGGCGGAACTGCTCGCCGTGCGCGTCACGCAAGCGCCAACCCCCACGCCCACGCCCGCGCCGACATCTACGCCCGCGACCGCCGAGACGGCTACTTCCTCGCAAGGATCGCCAGCGGACGCGTTGCCCGCGATGCTCGGCCGTTACCGCGTCGAGGGCGCAGCCGTGTGCTTCGAGCCGCGCTACGCGCTCACCGCCGGCCTGCGTTACGTCGCGACGTTTCACGCCGCGAAACTCCCCGCGCCCTTCGCCGCTCCCCGCGCGACGCCGCTCATGGCTGCGTGCGAAGTTCCGCTCGCCCCCGCCGGCCCGCCGACGCGCGTCAGTGCCATCTACCCGAGCGCCGACGCGTTGCCCGAAAATCTCCTCAAGTTCTATCTGCACTTCTCCGCGCCGATGAGCGGCGGCCACATTTACGACCGCATCCGCCTCCTCGATGACGCCGGCCGCCCGGTCGAGCTGCCCTTCCTCGAGCTCGACGAGGAACTCTGGGATCCCGCGATGACCCGCCTCACCCTCCTCCTCGATCCCGGCCGCATCAAACGCGGCGTCCGCCCCCTCGAGGAAATCGGCTCCCCGTTCGTCGTCGGCCGCCGCTACACCCTCGTCCTCGACCGCGCGTGGCGCGACGCCACCGGCCAACCACTCGCCGCCGACGCGGAAAAAAACTTCCTCGTCACCCCAGCCGACCGCACGCCCCCCGATCCCGCGCGGTGGAAAATCAACGCGCCCGCCGCCGGCACCCTCGCGCCCCTCGTCGTCGCGCTCGGCAAACCCCTCGACCACGCCCTCGCGCTGCGCCTCATCCGCGTGACCGACCCCGCGGGCCGCGCGACTCCCGGCGAGCCGTCGCTCGCGGCGCACGAGAGCGAGTGGCGCTTCACGCCCGCCGTCCGGTGGACGCCCGGCCTCTATCGCCTCCTCATCGCCACCACGATCGAAGACCTCGCCGGCAACAACATTGGCAAGCCCTTCGACGTGGAGCTGACCGAGCGGCCCGACGCGCCCGCGACGGCGACGTCCGTGGCGATTTCCTTTTCGGTTCGCTGACGCGATTTCACCGGCGCGAGCGCGCAGCGACACGTGTTTCCCGCGCTTCCGCTCACGCGGGTTCGCCGCGCGCGCCGCCGCCAAATCCCCTCTTGCCAGTCCCGTCGCTGCGCCCTGTTCTCTCGCCTTTCTCCTCTGAAAATGACCTCCGCGCAAATCCGCCAGAGCTTCCTCGATTTCTTCGCCCGTCAGGGCCACACGATCGTCCCGTCGTCGTCGTTGTTGCCCGATTCGCCCGGGCTCCTCTTCACCAACGCCGGCATGAACCAGTTCGTGCCCATCTTCCTCGGCGACCGCGCGCCCGACGTTTCCAAGTGGGCCGGCGTCCGCCCGTCGAAGGACACCCGCGCCGCCGACACCCAGAAATGCATCCGCGCCGGCGGCAAGCACAACGACCTCGAGGACGTCGGCTTCGACACCTATCACCACACGCTCTTCGAGATGCTCGGCAACTGGTCCTTCGGCGACTACTTCAAGCGCGAATCCATCAACTGGGGCTGGGAACTCATCACCGGCGATCCCGCGCAGGGCTGCTGGGGCATCCCCGCCAAGCGCCTCTTCGCCACGGTCTACTCCCCCGACAAATCCAAAAACGATCCCTCCGACTTCGATCAGGAGGCCTACGACATCTGGGCGAAGATTTTCACCGCCGCCGGCCTCGACCCCGCCGTCCATATCGTCCACGGCAACAAGAAAGATAATTTCTGGATGATGGGCGACACCGGCCCCTGCGGCCCCTGCTCCGAAATCCATTTCAACCTCCTCCCGAGCGACGACGAGACCGAGGGCCGCAAGCTCGTCAACGCGAGCAGCCCCCGCTGCATCGAAATCTGGAATCACGTATTCATCCAGTTCAACGCCAACGCCGACGGCACCTTCGCCCCGCTCGCCGCCAAACACGTAGACACCGGCATGGGCTTCGAGCGCGTTGCCGGCATCCACGCCACGACGAACGGCTTCAAGGATTTCACCAAGGACCCGTCGAACTACGCCGCCGACGTCTTCGCCCCGCTCTTCGCGAAAATCACCGCCCTCTCCGGCAAGACCTACAGCCGCACTGTTCCGAACGGCAGAGATTTTGATAAGCTCACCGAACAGGAAAAAACGGATGTCTGCTTCCGAATTCTTGCCGATCACGCGCGATGCGTGAGCTGCGCGATCGCCGACGGGATCATGCCAGGCATCATCGAAAGAAATTATGTTATCAGACGCATCTTGCGCCGGGGAATTCTCTATGGTTCGAAGCTCGGACTTAAGCCCGGTTTCTTCGAGCAACTAGTCGCGCCGGTCGTCGAAGCACTAGGTCCGGTATTTCCAGAGTTAGCCGAGCGCGAAGATACAATTCGGCGCGTTATCCGCGGCGAAGAAGATAGCTTTGGCCGCACACTCGAACGCGGTCTCGTCAAATTTGAAGAGTTGGTCGTGGTCGCACGGACACATAATCGAGGTGGAAACGTCGAACATCAGAACCTATTCCACGGTGAGTTAGCGTTCCAACTCTACGACACCTACGGTTTCCCGCTCGATATGACCCAACTTCTCGCCACCGAGCGAGGTCTCATTGTCGAAACCGCCGGTTTCGAAACCGAGATGGAAAAGCAGCGCGAACGCGGACGCGCGGCGCAGAAAAAGGAAATCGTCGTCGCCGCCACCGAGGGCGACGCCGCGGTCGATCTCACGCCGACGAAGTTCCTAGGCTACACTCAGCATTTCGCCCATGCGAAGCTCATCGATGTGGTGCGCACGGAGAAGGATGTTTTCGCCGTGTTCGACCAGACGCCGTTCTACGGCGAGATGGGCGGTCAGGCTGGCGACACCGGCACTGCGCTCATCGACGGAAAGCCGTTCCAGATTGCCGACTGCGTGAAGGACAAATCCGGCCGCTTCTTACACAAGCTCGCCGACGGCGCGGCTCTCAGCTCTGAGCTCTCTGCTCTCAGCTCGCCCATCCGCGCCGAACTCGCGGTCGACGTCGCCCGTCGGCGCGCCATTTCCCGCCACCACAGCGCGGCGCACTTGATTCACTGGGCGCTGCGCAAAGTCCTCGGCACGCACGTCCGGCAGGCGGGCACGTCGAAGACACCCGACCGGATGCGCTTCGACTTCTCGCACTTCGAGGCGGTCACGCACGCGCAGCTCCTCGAGGTCGAGCAGCTCGTCAACGAGCGTGTGATCGACAACGCCAAGGTCGAGAGCTACGAGACCGAATTCGACAAGAAGCCCGAGGGCACGCTCGCCTTCTTCGGCGACAAATACGGGAAGTTCGTCCGTGTCGTCGACATCGGCGGCTACAGCCGCGAACTCTGCGGCGGCACGCATGTCGCGACGACCGGCGAAATCGGCGTGATCAAGATCGTGGCCGAGATGGCCATCGCCGCCGGCACGCGCCGCATCGAGGCCGTCGCGGGCCAGGCCGCGCTCGACTTCATCGCGCACAGGGAGGCCGCGCTCGCCGCCGTCAGCGCCCACCTCGGTGGCGGCGCGAGCGACGTCGTGAAAAAACTCGAGGCCCTCCTCGCGCAGCAGAAGGAAACCGAGAAGCAGTTGAAGGCCTTCCAACAAAAAGCCCTCGCCGGCCTCGCCGACGAACTCGCCGCGAAAGCCGTGACGCGCGACGGCCTGAAATTCGTCTCCGCCGTCGTGGCTGTCGCCGACCAGGAGGCGTTGCGGAGCGTGGGCTCGCAGGTGCTCGCGAAACTCGGCGAAGGCGCCGTGCAGCTCGGCGCCGCGTTTGGCGAGAAGGCGGGCCTCGTGGCCTTCTGCTCGCCCGCCGCAATCAAGGCGGGCCATCAGGCGGGGAAAATCATCCAGACGCTCAGCGCCGCCATCGGCGGCAAGGGCGGCGGGAAACCCGACTTCGCGATGGGCGGCGGCAAGGACATCGCGAAGCTCGCGGACGTGCTGCGTTGAACCGAGGGCGGCCCGCCAAGTGGCAGAAATGCAGCTGCCACTTGGCATTTCTTGCTTGCGGCGGCCGGCGCCATGCCCACCGTGGTCGGCATGAAGAAAAAAACCGCCGCCGAGTCCCGGCCCTACCCGCTGGACAACCATCAAGACAACGCCTTCCGCGTCGAGGACGGCGTGCCCGTGGCGGACCTCGTCGTCTTCGGCCGCGAGACGGGTTTCACGATCGATGAGTTGGCGAAGCTCGTGCAGATCCCGCCGCGCACCTATGCGCGGCGCGTCGCGAGCAAGGCGCGGCTCAGTCTGCCTGAGGGCGAGCGCGCCGTGCGCGTGATGCGCCTCTATGATCGGGCGAAGGAGCTTTTCGGCACGCACGAAAACACCCGCGAATGGCTTAACGCCGAAGTCCCGGCGCTGGGCTGGCGCACGCCGCTCTCGTTCGCCCGCACGGAGCAGGGCGCCCGGGCGGTCGAGGATCTCATCGGGCGCATCGAGCACGGTATTCCATCGTGAGCAGCCTCGTCGTCTGGCGCCTCGTCGCGCAGCGGCACGCGGCGACGGCGTTTTCCGGCGAGGGCGCGCGGAAATACGGCGCACGGTGGAGCCCCGTCGGCCTCGGGGTCGTCTACTGTTCAGAGTCACGCTCGCTCGCCGCGCTTGAGATTGTCGTCAACGCCCGCAACGGAGCAAAGCTCGTCGGCGAGCCGTGGGCTGTGCTCGCGGCGGAGATTCCGGTGGGCCTCGTCGAGCGGCCGGCCCGCGTTCCGGACAACTGGCGCGAACACCCGCATCCGCGCGCGACGCAGGAGTTCGGCGCGAAGTGGGTGCGGGAGGGGCGCTCCGCCGTGTTGCGCGTGCCGAGTGTAGTCGTGCTCGGCGAGTTCAACTTCCTGCTCAACCCCTCGCATCCCGATTTCGCGCAGGTGCACGTCGGCCAGCCCGAGCCCTTCAGCTTCGATCCCCGACTCGGCGTGTGAGGCGAACGCGACGTTGCATCCCGCTGATCGGTTCCAGAACTTTGATCCCGTGACGGCCCACCTGCGCTCCCTCATCGACGAACTCGCCAGCCGAGCCGAGGATTTCTCCGCCGATCCTCCCGATCGCGCGCAGACCAAAAGCGCACTCGCGGAAGAACTGACGCTCGACTACCCGACGCTGCCGGCCGCCGACCGTGCGGCGGTGGTCGCGGGCGTGATGGCGGCGCTGGCCGAGGCGGATTTCTTCGGCGTGGAATTTGTCGGCGATCCGTTCGCGGACGAGGCCGAGGGCGCGGAGGCGGACGAGGAATGACGCCCGCCGTCTCCGCCCCGCCCGCGTTGGTGGCCGTGCTCGCGTTCGACGCCAGCAACCGCCTCGCCGTGCGCAAGCTCGGCTCGCGGGCCGGGCTCGCGTTCACCGGCACCGATCTCGCGATGGCGACGGCGCGGCTCGCGGGGGCGTTTCGCACGCACACGCCGCCCGCGGAATATTTCTCCGCCGACGCCGGCGGTCGCGCCTACCGCGTCTGCTTCGCACAGGTCAGCGGCCCGACCGCCGATGCGGAGATTGAGTTTTGGTCGTTGGAAAAACTCGCCGCCACTCCGGCCGCGCTCGCGCCGTCGCTCGCGGCGCTGTTGCCCGCGCTCGAGCCGCACCTCGTCGCGATCCCCTACCTCCACCTCGGCGAAAACGATTTCATCTACAAGTTCCGCCCCGCCGCCGAGCGCAACACGGCCATCTACGCGCAGGACGATTCCTCGCGTGCGCTCTACCAGTCGCAACTCTGCGCCGCGATCAAGGCGCTTGCCCGCCAGCTCGAGCGCAGCGCGGCGGCGCCGGTCACGCTCGATTTCGGCGCGGTGCGCTACGTGATTCCGAGCCACTTCGGATTCTGCCTCGGCGTGAAAAACGCCATCGAGCGCGCCTACGAGACCCTCGCGGAAAATCCCGGCCGCCGCGTCTTCATGCTCTCGGAGCTGATCCACAATCCGTTCGTCAACGAGGATCTGCTCCGCCGCGGGCTGCGTTACCTCCAAACCGACAAGGGTGCGCCCTACACGACGGACGGCCAGCCGGGCTCGCCCGCGCTCTGGGACACGCTCACCCCCGACGACATCGTGATCATCCCGGCCTTCGGCGCGACGGACGACGACAAGCGCCGCCTCGTCCGCAAGGGCATCGCGGTCTGTCACTACGACGCCACCTGCATGCTCGTTGAAAAAGTTTGGAAGGCCGCGCGCAGCTACGGCCGCGAGGGCTACACGGTCGTCATCCACGGTAAGCACGAGCACGAGGAAACGAAAGCCACCTTCTCCAACACGCGCCGCTACGCGCCCGCCGTCATCGTGCGCAATCTCGATGAGACCCGTCGCCTCGGCGAACTCATCGCCAGCGACGATCCCGCGGTGCGCGCGAAATTTTACGAGGTGTTTGCCGGTCGCCACACGCCGGACTTCGACGTGGCGCGGCACCTCGAGCGCGTCGCCGTCGTAAACCAGACCACGCTCCTGATGAACGAGACGCTCGGCATCATCGAGCACCTGCGCGGCGTCTATCGCTTGAAATTCGGCAACGACGAGCGGGTGGGCGGCAGCAGTCGGCGCGACACGCTGTGCTACGCGACGCAGGTGAATCAGGACGCGCTCAGCCGCGCGCTCGCGGCGCCGCTCGACGCGGCGTTTGTGATCGGCGGGAAAAATTCCTCCAACACCTACCAGCTCTTCCGCCTCTGCGAACAGACGCTCGGCGCGAAGGCGTTCTTCATCCAGAGCGAGGCGAACATCCGCTCGCGCGAGCAGGTGGAGCACTACCTCTACGTCGGCGGCGGCGCGGGCCGCACGGAGGTGCGCCCGTTGTGGCCGGAGGGCTGCGCCGCGCCGAAACGCGTGCTCGTCACCGGCGGCGCGAGCTGCCCCGACGGGATCATCCAGCAGGTGATCGCGCGGATAAATTCGTTTTTTCCAACCGAACAGCTTCGCAGCCCGGAAGCGGTGATCGCGGACTTGTCGACGGGCGGTTAAGCGGGCCGCACCGGAGCGCGCAGCCGCAGCGCCAGCCAGCCCCAGAAAAACGCGCACACCGCGATCGCCGAGGGGAGCGTCCAGAGGACGGCGCTGCGCAGGTCGTGCGTCCGCGCGGAAATCGCCCCGACGATCCAGGGCGACCACAGGTCGCCAAACAGGTGGATTGCGAAGATCGCGGCGGCCATCGCGCTCGCCCGCATCGTCGCCGGCACCGATTCGAGGATCACGGTGTTGACCGGCCCGGTGGAGAGAAACAGGAGGAACATCGAAACCGCCAGCGCGGCGCGCGCCGCCGCCGGGTCGTTGAGCAGGAACGCCGCGAACACGGTCGGCACGGCCAGCGCCGAGCTAATCGCGAGCAGCCAGGCGTTGCCCGCCGGGCTGCGCTTCTGCCACGCCGCCGCGATCCACGCGCCGATGATCGTGGCGAGGATACCGGTCACGATGACGGAGATGCCGAAGAAATCGTTGGCCGCCTTGAGTTCCATCCCGTGGGCGCGCTCGAAAAACTGCGCCGCCCACACGACGAATCCGCCCATCGCAAACGTGTAGCCCACGTAGCCCGCAATCACGAGCAGGTAGGGTTTGTAGGCGAAGAGCGCGCGATACGCGCCCAGCCCGGCCGCCGGCGCGGGAGTCGCTGCGGATCCGTCGGCCTCCGTGGCGCCGCGCGCGGGCTCGCGGAGAAAGATCACCGCCACCGCGAGCGCGAGGCCCGGCGCCCCCGCCCACAGGAACGCGCTCCGCCAACTGTAACTCGTCGCCATCCACCCGCCGAGTTTGTAGGCGATCGCGGTGCCGACCGGGACGGCGAGAAAGAACCACGCCAGAGCGCGGTTGCGTTTTTCCGGCGGATAGACGTCGGCAATCCAGCTCGGGCTGAGCGTGCCGTAGCTGGCCTCGCCGAAACCGACGATGACGCGAAACAGGATCATCATCCCGAGGCCGGTGGCAAAGCCGCACAGCATCGTGCCGAGGCTCCAGACCGTGACGCCGATCACAATCAGCCACTTCCGCGCGACGCGATCGCCGAGGTAGCCGAAGAACGGCGCGGTCAGAAA
>JBEANZ010000736.1:0-10676 GCA_041165185.1 Verrucomicrobiota bacterium
GCGTTCGCCGTGCAGTCGGCGCGCGAATGCGCCTCCTACCGCGACGAGCCGCAGCTCTGGCGAACCACCCTCGCGCGCAACCCCGACGCCTGGCTCGCGCACCACCACCTCGGCGTGCAGGCCACCAACGCCGGCCGCGCCGCCGAGGCCATCGCCCACCACGAACACATCCTGCGCGTCCGCCCCGACGACCCCGACGAGCACACCAATCTCGGCAACGCCCTGCTCGCCGCCGGCCGCGCCGACGGCGCCATCCGCCAGTTCGAGATTTCCCTTCGCCTCAAGCCCCACGCCGTCGCGACCCGCACCAACCTCGGCAACGCCTTCGCCCACCTCGGCCGCCTCCCCGAAGCCATCGCGTGCTACGAGGAGGCGCTCCGCCTCGACCCGAATTTCAGCATCGCGCTCAACAACCTCGGCAGCCTCCTCGTGCGCACGGGCCGCGCGGGCGACGCCATCGGTTGCTACGAGACCGCTATCCGCGCCAACCCCGGCAACGTCGAGGCCCACAACAACCTCGCCTCCGTCCTCCTCCAGCTCGGCCGTCCGGCCGACGCCATCGCCCACGCCCGGACCGCGCTGCAACTTCAGCCCCACTCCGCCGTCGCGCATGAATCCCTCGCCGTCGGGCTCGCGCAAACGGGCCGCCTCGCCGAGGCGGAAGCCGCGTTTGAAGCGGCCTTGCGCTTGAATCCCAACAACGCCCACGCTCGCCAGAACCTCGCCCAACTGCGCGCCTCGCTGCGCGCCAATCCCCCGCCGAAATAATTTCCCATGCGCATCACCGAAATGCACGTCACGCCGATCGTCCTCGGCGATCCGCCCTTGCTCAACGCCGCCGGCCTGCACGCGCCGTGGTGCCTGCGCACCGTCGTCGAGCTCGTCGCCGACAACGGCCTCACCGGCCTCGCCGAGGTCCCCGGCAGCGCCGCGACCAACGCCAAGCTCACCGCCGCCGCCGCGCTCGTCCTCGGCCGCGATCCGCTCAACTGGCACGCGCTCCGCGCCGCCCTCCGCGCGCACTTCGGCCCCGAGGCCATCTCCGCGCGCGGCGACAAACCCTGGGACCAGCGCGCCCTCGTGCAGGTCGAGTCCGCCCTCGACGTCGCCTGCCTCGATCTCGCGGGGAAACATTTCGGCGTGCCCGTCGCCACGCTCCTCGGCGGCATCGCGCGCGAACGCGTGCCCTACGCCGCCTACCTCTTCTACAAATACGAGGGCGCCGGCGGCGACCTCGCCTTCGCCACCGATCCGCACGCCACCGGCTGGGCCGCCGCGCGTCAGGCCGCCGCGCTCGACCCCGACGGGATTGTTGAACAAGCGCGCGCGATGATCGCGGAGTTCGGCTTCGAATCGATCAAGTTGAAGGGCGGTTGTTTTCCGCCGGACCAGGAAGTCGCCGCGATGCTCGCGTTGAAAAAGGCGTTTCCGAAACACCCGCTCCGCCTCGACCCCAATGCGCTCTGGACCGTCGAGACCTCGATCGCGGCGGGCCGGCAACTCGAGGGCGTGCTCGAATATTTCGAGGACCCGTGCCGCACGCAGGAGGGCATGGCCGCCGTGCGCCAGGCGCTGAAGCTCCCGCTCGCAACCAACATGTGCACGACCTCGTTCGACGATCTGCCGGGCAGCGCGCGCACCGGCAGCGAGGACATCATTCTCACCGACCATCATTTCTGGGGCGGGCTGCGCGCCTCGATGGAGCTCGCGGCGCACTGCCGCGTGTTTGGCCGCGGCGTCTCGATGCACTCCAACAACCACGGCGGCATCTCGCTCGCGGCGATGACGCACCTCGGCGCCGCGATGCCAAATCTCACCTACGCCCTCGACACGCACTACCCGTGGCAGTGGGAGGAAATCATCGTGGGCGGCCGCGTGAAATTCGAGGACGGCTGCGTCGTGCTGCCGAAAGGCCCCGGCCTCGGCGTGGAGCTCGACCGCGCCGCGCTCGCGCGTGCGCACGGGAATTTCCTCCGCGCCGGCCTCACCGAGCGCAACGACGAGGTCGAGATGCGGAAAAAAGTCCCCGACTGGAAATTCGCGCAGACGCGGTGGTGAACGCGCGGCGGGACACGCCCGCGCTACGTCGCGTTCGCCTCGGCCGCCGCCGCGAGCGCCGCGCCGGCGATGCCCGCTTGGTTGAGAAACTCGGCGGGCACGAGCTTCGCGCGGGTTTGCAGGAAGGGAAAAAACTTCTCGTGCTTCGAGCTCACGCCGCCGCCCACGATAATCAGCTCGGGCCAGAACAGCGCCTCCATCTCGCCGATGTATTTGTTGAGGCGCTTGGCCCACTCCTTCCACGAGAGGTCCTCGCGCTCGCGCGCGGAGGCGGCGGCGAATTTCTCCCACGACTTCCCCTTGTGCGGCAGGTGGCCGAACTCCATCGGCACCACCACGCCGCGCGCCGCGAGCGCCGTGCCGATGCCCGTGCCGAGCGTGAGCAGCAGCGTCTTGCCCGCGAACCCGCGCCCCGCGCCGAAGCGCATCTCGGCGATCGCGGCGGCGGCGCCGTCGTTGAGCAGCGTCACGGGGCAACCCGTGGCCTTTGCGAAAATTTTCGCGCCGTCGCAGCCGATGAATTTGGGGTGGAGGTTCGCCGAGGTGTAAATCGTGGTGCCCATCACGACGCCGGGAAACCCGACGCCGATGGGGCCCTTCCAAGCGAAGTGCGCGGCGATTCTTGCGATGGCGCGCGCCAACTGCGGCGGCGAGAGGGGCGCGGGCGTCTCGATGCGGAAACGCTCCGCGAGGAGCTGGCCGGTGCGGGTGTTGACGGGCGCGCCCTTGAGCGCGGAGCCGCCGATGTCGATGCCGAGGGCGTTCATTGGGGCCGGGAGAAAAGGGAGCGGACGTGCCGTTGGCAATGCGAGGTTAGCCAGGCGCAATCCACCGACCCGCGGATGGACCAAACTCAACGCGAGCGTTGGGTTTGGAGATTGCAGCCCACCCCGCATAGGGGTGATGTCCACGCGCGACTTCTCCGCACTTCTTTCCCCCTTATCTCCCGCGTCATGAGCGTCGTTACGATGAGGTTCCCCAATTCACGGCACCTGCTCCTTGCAGTGCTACTTTTCGCGATGGCCGTTGTCGCCCAAGCCGCACCGGCCGACGACTTGGACATCATCGTTGATCACAAGGCCACCGCCGAGGCACGGGGCGAGGCCTACGAGCGCCTTGCTTTCGCAGAATTCCCCAAGTTCGCCGCGAAATTGGCGACTCTACTCGCCACGCAACCGGTCCTTAGCGGAATCGGACCTCGGACGAAGAAACCATGGCTCGAAATACAATTTGGCGTGCCCGATCGGATCCAATTCACAGTGAGCCAGCTCTGGTTTCTGAACACCGAAGGCTCAACTCCGAGCGGGCATCTCGTCGGCCTAATGCTCGCCCTGATTGAAGATCCATCCATCGGCCCGGGGCGTAGCGTCGCGGTTTCTGACCTCCGGATTCGCCTCCACAATGGAAAATACTCCGCCGATCCAACCGTTCCTCCGCTGGGCAATATTCTTCGCCGCCTCGACCGCTCGGTTCGCGATGCAACGATGCCCAACGCTATTAGGCGCTCAATTGTCGCGATTCTCTTCGAGCACGGCGACCCGAACCATTACCTCGATCTGGCCATCGAACTCACTTCGGCCGAGGGTGCGCCCGGCTATCAGGCTGAGGCATTTCGCAACTGCACGCCTATGTTTCAATCGGCCGCATTCACCGACGCCAATCGCAGGCGGTTCGTAAGGCATTGCTATGACCTTTTGGATAAAATCGACGACGGGCGATCCGGCGCGGGCTACTTTCTCGCGGGCCATGTTGGCAGCTTCCTAAGCATCACGCCGATTCGCGAATACGCAGGTCCGTTTGCCCCCGACAGCCATCTGCCAAAATATCAAAACAACCGGGAGAGTTTTTTCCAAGACACCGTAGCGAACGCCCGGAAGTGGTGGGACGAGAACAAAGCGAACTACTGAGCCAGTAGCCAACCAGGCCGCCGGCGATGACTCCCTGCGAGCCGCCCAGATCCGCCGTTGGAGTTTGAGCGACGATTTCCGACGGGCGACAGCCCGGCTCAGTGCCCGCACCCGCAGCCCGTGCCGCAGTCGCCTTCGGCTGCGTTGCCGCCGCCGTGCGCGTGGCCGTGGCTCAGCTCTTCCGGCGTCGCGCCGCGCGCCGCGACGATCTCCACGTCGAATGTCAGCTCCACGCCCGCAAGCGGGTGGTTGGCGTCGAGGAGAACCTCATCGCCCTCGACGGCGGCCACCGTCACCACGGGGTCGGTGCGGTGCGGGCCGGTTTGGAATTGGTCGCCGATCTTCAGCTCGCCTTCCACGGGGAGCGCGGTGCGGGGGACGCGTTGCAACTGCGCGGGATCGCGTTCGCCGTAGGCTTTGGTCGCGGGGACGACGACGCGCTGTTTCGCGCCGGGGCTCGCCGCGCGGAGCTGTTCATCGAGGCCGTCGATGATCTGGCCCGCGCCCTCGAGATACGTGATCGGGGCGCCGCCGGCGGAGCTGTCGAGCACGCGGCCCGACGGATCGCGGAGGGTGTAGTGGAAGCTGACGATGCGGCGGTTCATGTTTCCTGGCGGAGGATTTCGAGCGGGGGCGTGCGGGCGACGCCGCGGTTGGTGGCGAGACCGGTGACGAGGGTGAGCGCGACGGCGCCGGCCACCGCGCCGAGGAGCACGAGGGGCGGCGCCACGGGGTCGGTGCGGAAGAGGAATTTCGCGAGCAACACGTTGGCGCCGACGGCGAGCACGCCGCCGGTGATCGCGGCGAGCACGCCGAGCACGGCGTATTCGACAAGAAGAATCGCGCGCAACTGCGCGCGCGACGCGCCGAGCGTGCGCAGGAGCACGGTCTCGCGGACGCGTTGAAGCCGGCCCGTGAGGATCGCGCCGACGAGCACGACGACGCCCGTCGCCACGGTGAACAACCCGAGGAACGAGACCGCCCACGCGACCTTGTCGAACAGGCTGTCGAACGTCTGCAGGATCAGCGCGAGGTCGACGGCGGAGACGCTCGGCAGCGCCTTTGCCACGGCCTGCTGCACGCGCGCGGAGTCGGCGGGTTTTTCCACGCGCAGCGCGGCGACGAAGGTCTTCGGCGCCGGCTCGAGGACGCCCTCGGGAAACACCACGAAAAAATTCGGCGCCAGCCGCTGCCACTCGACCTTGCGCAGGCTCGCGACGGTGGCGTGGAGCGGCACGCCCTGCACGTCGAACGAGAGCGCGTCGCCGAGCTGCAACTGGAGTTCGCGCGCGAGCCCCTCGTCCATCGAGACGGGCACGCTCGCCTCGCCGGGCGGCACGCGCCCGACAAATTTCCCCGCGATCACGCGCTCGGTCTCGACGAGCGCGCCGCGATAGGACGAGCGATACTCGCGCGTGAGCGTCCACGCCGGGATGCCGCCGCGGTCGCCCTTGAGCAGGTCCTCGACGGCGCGGCCCTTGAGCGAGGCGAGGCGCATCGTGACGATGGGCGCCTGCACGAGGATCGGCGCGCGCTCGGCCTTCGCGACGGCGGCGAGTTTCGGCATCTCGTCGTCCTGGATGTCGAAGAGCAGGAGGTTGGGCCGGCCCGCGCCGCCGATGCCCTGGATTTTCGCGAGCAGCGTCGCGCGCGTGAGCAGCAGCGAGAGCACGAGCGCGGTGCCGAGCCCGAGGGCGAGCAGGAGGAGCACGGTGCGGTTGTTGGGCCGGTGCAGATTGGCGAGCCCCTGGCGCCACACGTAGGGCAGCGCGCCGCGCGGCACGAAACGCTTCGCCGCCCACGCCACGCCCGCCGCCACGCCGCCGAGCAAGCCGAAACTCAACGCCATCCACAGCGTGAACAACAGCCCCGTCAGCCAGTGCCCGGTCTGCAACACCGCAAACCCCAGCACCGCCGCCGCGATGAGCACGATGAGCCCGAGCCGCCAGGTATCCTCGCCGGTCTTTTCGTCGCCCTGCGTCGAGCGGATCGCGAGCAGCGGCGAGACGCGCCGCACCGCCAGCAGCGGCAGCAGCGTGAAGAGCACGCAGATCACCATCCCGGCGCCCATGCCTTTCGCCACGGCGGGCCACGACACGAAAAATTCCACGTCAACCGGCAGAAAATCCTTCAGCACCAGCGGCAACAGCCCCTGCACGCCGAGCCCGGCCAACGCGCCGAGCACCGCGCCGACGATCCCGATGCCGCACGCCTGCACGAGGTAAATCGCGAAGCCAGTCCGCGCCGTCGCGCCGAGGCAGCGCAGCGTCGCGACCGTCGCGATCTTCTGCCGCACGTAGACCTGCATCGCGCTCGCCACGCCCACCGCGCCGAGGAAGAGCGCGACGAAGCCCACGAGGCTCATGAACGAAAACACGTCCTTCAGCGCGTCGCCGAGCTGCTGCTTGCGCGATTCCACCGTGTCGAAGTGCAGGCGCTGGCCCTTGAATTTTTCACCGAGCTGTTTCGCGAGCGCCTCCGGATCGGCGGTGGGCGGGAGCTTGAAATGCACGCGGTGCCGCGCGAACCGGTCGCCCTTGTTGAGCTCCGTCGCCTCGAGCGCCGCCGTCGACAGGTAAACGCGCGGCGCAAACAACGCGACCGCCGCGGCCTCGCCGGGGATTTTCTTCAACGTCCCGATCACCTTCAGCGAGGCCTGGCCGACCTTGAGCTCGTCGCCGATCTGCACGCCGAACTGCGCGAGGAGCGTGTCCTCGACGACGGCGAAGTTGCCCGCGGAGAGTTTTTTCATCGCGCCGGCGGGCGAGGTCACGAGTTCGCCGTAAAAGGGGAAATCGCCCTCGAGCGCGCGGAGCTGCGCGCGCCAGCGGGTGTTGCCGCGCGCGGGGAAGCCCACCGTCGCCTGCAGCGAGACTTCGCGCGCCAGCTCGCCGCCGAGCGTGCGGAAGTGGGCGAGCGTGGCGTCGGAAAATTTTCGCCGGTCCGTGACGGTGAGGTCGGCGCCGAGCAGGCCCTTGGTCTGCGTGTCGACGCCGCGCTTGAGGTTGTCGCCGAGCGAGGCGATGCCGACGAGCGCCGCGATGCCGAGGAGGACCGAGAGGGAGACAAACGCGAGACGGGCGCGCGAGGCGCGCGAATCGCGCCACGCCATCTTGAGCACGAAACTCATGTCGCCGCCGCCTCCTCCTCGTCGTCGTCAAAGCCGTGCGGGTCGCGCGTCATGCGCTGGGCGCGCGCGGTCGCGGCGGCGGCGGCCTGCGCGAGCGCGTCGGCCTCGGGATCGTGGCCGGCGTTGAGCGTGTCGCTGAGCACGAGGCCGCCCTTGAGGCGCAACACGCGCTGGCAGCGCTTCGCCAGCTCGAGGTCGTGCGTGACGAGCACGAGCGTGGTGCCGCGCTCCTGGTTGAGCCCGAAGATCAGGTCGACCATGAGCTGCGCGTTTTCGCCGTCGAGGTTGCCGACGGGTTCGTCGCAGAAGAGGATTTTCGGGGAGTTGATGAACGCGCGCGCGACGGCCACGCGTTGCTGTTCGCCGCCCGAGAGCTGCACCGGATAATGCCCGCCGCGATCCGCGAGGCCGACGCGCGTGAGGAGCGCGCGGGCGGACGCCTCGGCGGCAGGACCACCCTCGCCACGCAGCTCGAGAGGGATGAGGACGTTTTCCAGCGCGGTCAGCGTGGGGACGAGCTGGAAGTTCTGAAACACGAAGCCGACGTGCTCGTTGCGCACGCCCGCGCGCTCGTCCTCGTCGAGGTCGTCGAGCGCCTGGCCGGCGAGCTCGACGCTGCCCGCGCTCGCGCGGTCGAGGCCGGCGCAGAGGCTGAGGAGCGTGGTCTTGCCGCTGCCGCTCGGGCCGACGACCGCGAGGCTCGCGCCGGCGGCGAGCGAGAAACTCACCTCGCGGAGCACCGTGAGCGGGCCGCCGGCGGTGCCGTAGCTTTTGGTGAGCCGCTCGACTTTCAGCATCGTCTGTTCACTCATAGGGAATGGTCGCAACAAACACGGGTTCGCCGGCGAAAGCTAGTCTAAGTCGGGCGGGAGGAGCGGAGAGTCCGGAGCTGGACGGTCGAGCGGAGGGTCCAGGGCTGAGAGCTGAGAGCCGGAAAATTCCACTCGCCAACAATCACCGCGAGCGCCGCTCCGCGGCAGCCGTCTGGCTCTCAGCTCTGAGTTCTCAGCTCTCAGCTGCCCTCGCGCTCGCACTCGCGCTGGCGCTGGCGCTGGCGGCCTCGACGTGCGCCTTGGCCGCCGGCGCCACGCCCCGCACAATTGTGTTTTTCGGCGATAGCCTCACGGCGGGCTACGGGCTCGCGGAGCCGGGCGCGGAGGCGTTTCCCGCGCTGATCGGAAAAAAAATCGCCGCCGCCAAACTCGACTGGCGCACCGTCAACGCCGGCCTCAGCGGCGAGACCACCTCCGGCGGCACGCGCCGCGTCGACTGGGTGCTGCGGCAGCCGGCCGACGTGTTCGTGCTCGCGCTCGGCGCCAACGACGGCCTCCGCGGCATCGAGCCCGCCGTCACGCGCGCCAACCTCCAGCGCATCATCGACCGCGTGCGCGAAAAAAATCCCGCCGCGCACGTCGTCCTCGCCGGTATGCAGCTCCCGCCCAACCTCGGCGCCGACTACACGCGCGAGTTCGCGGCGGTGTTTCCCGCGCTCGCCGAAAAAAACCGGCTCGCGCTCGTGCCGTTCCTGCTCGACGGTGTCGCCGGCCAGCCCGACCTCAACCAACCCGACGCGATCCACCCCACCGCCGCCGGCCACGCCATCATCGCCGAGACCGTGTGGAAAATTCTCCGCCCCCTGCTGTGAAACGCCTCCTCGTCCTCCTCCTGCTCCCCGCTGCGCTCTTCGCGCAGGACTGGGCGCCCAACCTTACCGCCACCGCGACCTGGCAGGACAACCTCTCGCACGCCGACCGCGCCGCCGACCGCGTGAGCGCGATGGAGTTTTCCGCGACCGTGCTCGCGCCGCTGCACCGCAAGCTCGGCGAACGCGATTCGCTCCGCCTCACGCCGCGCGTCAGCGGCCGCTGGACGCCCCGCTTCTCCCGCGAGGATTGGCTCGACCTCGGCGCCACCGCCGGCTGGCACCACGCGTTCGCCACCGGCGACCACGCGCCCATGGTGGGCGTCGAGTTTTCCGCCGCCCGCGTGTGGTCGCGCGAGTGGCGCCGCGAAGGCACGACGACGGGCGCGGCGCTGTTCGCGCGCCGCCCGCTCGGCAAAGCCACCCGCCTCGGCGTGCGCGCCGACTTCACCTCGCTCAACGCCCGCTCCTCCGTCTTCGATCGCGAAGCCTTCACGGGCACCGTCGAGCTGAGCCGCGAACTCGACGCCACCTCGCGCCTCACGCTCACCGGCCTCTGGCGCGACGGCGACGAGCTCACCCACTCCTCCACCCCGCGCCCCGATCTCGCCGCTCTGGCCGCGCACACGGCCGCGCTCACGACCTTCGGCCGCCCGATCCTCGGCTATGCGCTACGGGCGCACGCGGCCGGCGCCTCGCTCGCCTGGGCGCAAGCCATCGAGGAAAACACCGCCGTCGTCTTCCGCTACGAATGGACGCGCACCCGCCGCCAACCAATCACGTGGGACAACCACGCCTTCACCGCCTCGGCTGTGCGGCAGTTCTAGAAATTCGCAGCGAAAGAGTCCCTGCGTGGTCGCGGCGAGCGCCAGCAAGCCGACGAGTCGTGGACGAGGCGTCCCGCCTCGTGTTTCGCCAAACACCACGCCGCCCCCGTCCCACTCAGCGCGCCCGCCCACGCTCAACGCCCGCGCCCTCGTAGCCGAGAGCGTGAGCGAGTGGACCTCCGCCCCGCGCCGCGCGCGGCACAGAAGGGTTGCGGAAAAACGCGTCCCGCGCTTACTGGCCCACCCATGATTTTTCCCGTGCGCGCCGCCGCCCTGTTGCTCGCCACCCTCGTGGTCGCGAGCCCGGTCGCGCGCGCGTTGCCGCTCAGCCTCCGCGCGGGCGCCGAGACGACGTGGGCCGAAAACATCGCCCGCTCCTCCGCCCCGAGCAACTGGATCGACACCCTCCGCCAGGAGGCGCACGTCGGCGCGAGCCGCCTCATGCCCCTCGACACCGGCGTCAGCCTAGTCGGCGATCTCGAGGCGAGCTGGGTCGCCGTGCCGCGTTTCACCCAGAACAACACGCTCACGCTCCGCGCCACCGTCGCGTTGCGGAAAAAATTCGGCCTCGGGCCGCTCGCGCCAGTGCTCACCGCCGAGGCCGGCCTCGCGCGCGTCGAGTCGCGCCTGCGCGGCGAGGATGCGTGGGTCGCCAGCGGCGCCGTGCGCGTGACGAAGCGTTTCGACGATTCGTGGCGCGCCGCGCTCACCGCCGACTGGGAGCAACACTACGCGGCGGGCGCACCCTTCGACACGCGTCACCACCGGCTGCTCGGCTCGCTCGCGTGGGATGTCACGGACCGCTGGCAACTCTCCGCCGGCGCCGGCGCGCTCTGGGGCGATTTCGTCGCGAGCGCCGGCCCCGCCGTCTGGGCGCGCGCGCTCGCCGGCCAGATCACGCCGGCCATCGGCGCGTATTATCCGACGCTCTCGTGGGCCGTCACCGACTCCTACGGCCGCGGCTGGGTGAGCTACCGCGCGAAGGGCCGCTCCGATTTTTGGTGGCTCGAACTCGCGCCCTCCCTCGGCCGCAACACCTCCCTGCCGCTCCGCTACGCGCACAGCGTCACCGGGAATTTCGTCGGCGTGAAATATCAGCAAGACCTCTGGTC
>JBEANZ010000737.1:0-5195 GCA_041165185.1 Verrucomicrobiota bacterium
CGGCCGCGAGACCGACGCGGGGGGAGACAAGCGCGCGCAGGAGTTTCAGGAATTTCGGGTTCATCATGTGGCGGGAGCGGGCGAGGTGGGGAGGGCGGGGGCGAGCGGGATGCGGAAAAACGGGGGAGGGAACGGGGCAGCGTCGCGAGGTTCAAGCGCCACTTGGGGTGGAGCGAAAAATGATGCGTAACAGCGGAGTTACTATTGGCGGACGCGCGCCTTGACCGCGCGCGACCGATGCCGCAGAGCAACGCCACGCGCGATCCCCGCGCCGCCGCCGCCCCACCCACCGCTCTCGCCCATGCGCTCCATCACGCCCGCGCGCCTCGCGCTCCTCCTCGGTCTCGCCGCCACGCTCGTCCCCACGAGTCTCTCCGCGCAACCCGCGCCGAAGGGCGGCGCACCCAAGGGCGGTGGGCCGAAGGGCGAGACGCAGTTTCAGGGCTTCGAGCGCCGCTCGCGCGACGCGGAGGCGGCGGGCCTCGCGGAGGCGTTTCGCGGCGTGACCGCCGACGGCAAGGTCGAGCCGGGGCTCTTCTCGATCAAAGCGACGGGCGTTACGACGGCGCCGGTGCGGGCCGCGGCGGAAACGTTTCTCGCCGCGCTTACGGCGGAGCAGCGCGCGGCGACGAAATTTCCCGTCGACGACGCCGAGTGGCGGAAGTGGATGAACCAGCATTTCTACGTGCGGCAGGGCGTGAGTTTTCTCGAGATGAACGACACGCAACGCTCGTCGGCCTTCGTCCTCATGCGCGCCGCGCTCAGCGCGAAGGGCCTGCAACTCTCGCAGGACATCATGAAGCTCAACCACACGCTCGGGGAGCTGAACAACGACGACTTCGCGCAATATGGCGAGTGGCGCTACCACGTGACCGTGATGGGCGAGCCGTCGGCGACCAAGCCATGGGGATTTCAGGTCGATGGGCACCACCTCATCCTCAACTATTTCGTGCTCGGCGATCAGGTCGTGATGTCGCCGGTGTTTGTCGGCTCGGAGCCCGTGATTGCGACGGCGGGAAAATACAAGGGGCTGACGATTCTCCAGGAGGAGCAGAAACGCGGGCGGGATTTCTTCCTCTCCCTCGACGCGACGCAGCGCGCGCGCGCCGTGCTCGAAACCGCCAAGCCCGCCAACAACAACCAAGGCGAGGCGTGGAAGGACAACGCCGTCATCCCCTACGCGGGCGTGCCCGCGACGGCGCTCACCGCCACGCAGAAAAAAGACCTGCTCGCGCTCATCGCGCTCTACGTGGCCAACATGGACGACGGCCACGCCAAGGTGAAAATGTCCGAGGTCGAGGCGCACCTCGACCGCACGCACTTCGCGTGGATTGGCGGGAGCGGCGAGGCGGACGTCTACTATTACCGCATCCACAGCCCGGTGATTCTAATCGAGTTTGACCACCAGCGGCCCGCAGGTCTGCGGCATATCATGCCGCCGAACGTGCCGAACAAGGAGCACATCCACGTGGTCGTGCGCACGCCGAACGGGAACGACTACGGCAAGGACTTGCTGCGGCAGCATCTCGCGGCGACGCCGCATTAGAGGCGGGCGACCAAAGGTCTCGCGCATGTCGTAGGCAGCCCGCTCGCGGGCGCTCCGGGAGAACTCGGAGGAGCGACCCCAGCAGGCTGGCCTACGAAAACCAAGGCCCGGAAGTTTCCCACAGATTCAGGGAGCCACAGATTGGGAATGTGCGGCTTCCTGAATCTGCGGGAATTTACTGCCGTGGGATCGCGGGTGGCGGTCGTCAGCGTGGTAGGCAGCCCGCTTGCGGGCGCTCAGGGGGAGTCGGAGGAGCGCCCGCCAGCGGGCGGCCTACGAAAACGAAGGACCGGAGATTTCCCACAGACTCAGGGAACCAAAGATTGGGAATCTGTCCGGTCCTGAATCTGTGGGAATTTTCTGTCGGAGGACCGCGTGAGGCGGCTTACCACGCCGACGGACGAGCGTCCGCCCGACGGCGTTGCCGAAAATGCCTTAGAAACTGAGATTCGACGAGTAGGTCGCGCGCTCGGAGTAGGATTGGAGTTCGCGCCACTCGGAAATCTTGAAACCGGCGCCGGTGCTCAGCCGGGCGAGGGCTTCGTCGTAGTGGAAATCGGTGCCGCCGTTCATGCTGATGGTGTTCGCCACGACGGAGCCGAGGACCATGCCGCTGGAGCCGCCGCCCTTGAGCTCGAGCGACGCGTTCGGCGCGTAGATGCCGGCGTAGAGCTGGCCGTTGCCACCGACGAGGATGCTCTGGCCACCGGCGGTCGTGGCGGTGCCGTAGATGAGGAGCGCCGAGCACTGGTTGGCGCCGGCCGTGGTGCCGTTGACGAGGCCATTTCCGTGGGCGCTGATGTTACCGTTGGTGTAAACCTTGAGGCTGGAGCCGGTCTTGATGGTGAGGCTTCTGCTGCCGGTAAAGCTGATCGCGCTCGAACCGCTGTGGTTGGTCATGATAAAGACGACTTTATTGTTCGGCACAGCCGTGCCGATAGTCGTGGTCGAGCTGATGCTGGCCCCGATTCCGAAGGCGTAATAGTAGGTGCCGTCGGCGGCGTTCGGGCTGTCGGTGGCGCGCGGGAAATCGGTTGGCACGCTGCCGGAGGCGATGGAGTAGAAGGTGGTGGGTGAGGGGACGGTGACGGCGGGAAACGTAGCCGTGAAATCCGTGCTGATGCGGGTGGGGTCGTTGGTGGTGGTGCCGAGGCCGTGGACGCTGCCGCCGGAGGTGGTGCCGCTGGCGCCGGTCTTGGAGTAGCCGTAAACATCGCCGCCGGCACCGAGGGCGATGCTGCCGTTAACGGCGCCGACGGTGCAGCCGGCCTTTTGCACGCCGGCGCTGTAGGCGATGGCGGCGGTCGCGGAGTTGCTATCGGGGTCGGAGTCCCAACTGTCAGCCACGGGGTGCCCGACCCAACTAACCGAGTCTCTGGCGACCAAACCGTTGCTGAAGAGGGAGCGGCTGCTGAGGGTGATCTTGACCCATTTGTAGATAACCGGGCCGTCGGGCGGGGTGATGATGGACTTGGCGACGACGATGGGAGTGCCGCTGCCGTCGTAATATTGGACGTAAACCTTGACCTGCGCGGTGGTGTTGGGGGCGATGGTCCACGAGGTGCTCGACGTTGGAAAGGTGGCCTTGGCGGTGAGTGCGGTGGTGTCGAGCGTCCAGCCGCTCCAGGCGGTGGCGGAGGCGGTGCCGATGGAGATATTGTAAAAGCAGGCCATGGCCTTTTCGAGGCCCATTTCGGTGACGTTGACGCTGGAGAGCGACAGCACGGAGCGGCTGGCCCCCTTGAGCGCGGTGGTGGCGAGTTTGTAGTAGCTGACCAGCGAGATGCCGATGATGCCGCAGAGCATCATGGCCACGATGAGCAGGGAGCCGCGCTGGCTGCGGCGGAAGCGAGGGCGAGGACGGGAGGGAGTTTTCATCGTCAGGTGGAGACCTTGTTGCGGAGGACGAAGGAGGCGGAGAGGGTGGTGTCGGTGGCGCTCACGACGGTCTTGTTGGAGGTGGTGACGGTGAGGTTGATCTGCACGCGCTTGATGGCGGCGTTCGTCGTCGTGGAGGCGTTGAGGCGATCATAGCCGTAGAAGGTGAAGCTGGTGACGTTGGCGATGTAGGTGGTCTTCGGTGTGCCCGTGGCGGAGCTGCCGGGCACCCGGTAGAAGTAGCGGTAGGTCGCGCTGCCACTGGTGTTGTCCCATGCGTAGGTGACTTGGTTGCTGGTCGAGGTGTAGTTGTTGGGCACCGTGAGCGTGAGCGAGGTGGCGCTGTTCCAGACGCAGTCGCTGGCCATGCGCACATCCTGCGCGAATTCCTCGAAGCCCTTGCGGGTCTGCGCATCCATCGTGGTGTAGGCGATGATATTGGCGCCGCTGCGGCCGAGCATGAGAAACGTCGTGAGCACGCCGAGCAGGATGAACGACCCGATGGTCGCGCCAATCATCACCTCGGCGAGGGTGAAGGCGCGGGTCGGGCGGAGGTTAGGTTTGGTTGTAGATGTAGTCATGGATGCCGTGTTGCGCATAGTAGGTGGTCATATTGCGGGACATCGTGCGGCCGTCGTAGGTCGTCCACGAGAGCGCGTAGGTGATTTGGAGCAAGTCTGCCGAAATCGTCGCGACCGTGCGTGTGAGCGTGAAGCGGCTGCCAACGGTGCTGCTGCTCGTGAACACCGTGTCGATGGTGAGCGTGGTCGGTCCGGCGGCGTAGGCGGAGACCGCGGTCCAGTCATACATCCGCAGTTTCTCCATTTCACTCGAAAGGATTTGTCCGGCCGTCGTCAGATTGCGGGCTGAGTCGAGCGTGGCGAAGCCGCGTTGCATGACGCGGATGGAGGTGGTGATGCCGAAGGCCATCACGAAGCCGGCCATCGCGACCTAGAGGATCGTGAAGCCGCGGCGGAAGCGGGAGCGGCGTGCGCGCGTAGCGACGGTGGCATGGCCAGCGGGCCGTGCGGCCGAGGGGGCGGTCGGGCAGAGGGGCGAATTCACGGCGCAATATTATCACAAGAATCCGCCCGCCGGGAAGGGGCGATTGGCCACGCAAATGGCCCTAGGCCGATAGGGCCGACGGGGTGTCGCGGGCTGCCGCCTGCGTTCCGCCCGTTGATGGTGTCAGTTCAGTGCGGGGGCGCGGCTCGCTCGGCGTCGGGCCGGCGTCGGTGTTCGGTCGTCGCCATCGTTATGGGCGCCGACGTGACGGGCAGCGTGATCTCAATTCCCCGGCGGCGGCGGCGCGCCCGGTGGGCCGCCGCGGCCGCGACCGCCACGTCCTCCTCGCCCGCCAAATTCATTCTCCGGCACGGCCGGCAATTCGTTTGGCAAGACCTCCGCGCACAGCGCCAGCACCTCGATCAACGTGAGGCCCGATTGCGCGGCGTCGTTCGTCGAGGTGCCGGGCGATTCGTGCACCGGGTTGAGCGCGTCGGGCAATTTCACCGGCACCGGCACCGCCGCGCGCGCGCGGCTCAGCGCCGCGATCGCACGCTGGGCGTAGGCGGGATTTTTCGTCTGTGCGTAGGCGTAGGCCGCGAGGCGCGGGCCGCCTTGCGCGGGCTCGACGTAGCGCGCGTCCGCGCCCTCGGCGCCCGTCACGCGATCCTGGTCGAGCACTTCGGCCGGCGCGGCGCCGAGGCGGCAATACTGGAGCCACGCCTTCGCGAAGTCGTCGCGGCCGAGGAGCGGCAACAGTTCAAAC
>JBEANZ010000738.1:0-3517 GCA_041165185.1 Verrucomicrobiota bacterium
GGTCCCGCCGAGGGCCGCGAGATTTCCGACCGCGACCTCGAGTCGATGGCCGAGCAGACGCCCATCATCAAGTTCGTCAACCTCGTCGTCGGCCAGGCCATCCGCGACAAGGCGAGCGACATTCACTTCGAGCCGTTCGAGCACGAGTTCAAGATCCGCTACCGCATCGACGGCGCGCTCTACGAGATGGCGCCGCCGCCCAAGGCCCTCTCGCTCCCGATCATCTCGCGCATCAAGGTCCTCGCCTCGCTCAACATCGCCGAGCGCCGCCTCCCGCAGGACGGCCGCATCAAGATCGTCATCGGCGGGCGGCCGGTCGACCTCCGCGTCTCCACGCTGCCCACGCAGTTTGGCGAGAGCGTCGTGCTCCGCGTGCTCGACCAGTCGGCGGTCCAGCTCGACATTTCGCAGCTCGGCATGCCGCAGGATGTGCTCAACGGCATCCACGAAATCGTGCGCCGCCCCAACGGCATCTTCATCGTCACCGGCCCGACCGGCTCCGGAAAAACGACCACGCTCTACAGCGGCCTGCGCATCATCAACACCGTCGATCTCAAGCTCCTCACCGCCGAGGATCCGGTGGAATACGAGATCGAGGGCATCATGCAGGTGCCGGTCAACCCGCTCGTCGGCCTCACGTTCGCGGCGGCGCTGCGCTCGTTCCTCCGCCAGGACCCCGACGTGATCATGGTCGGCGAAATCCGCGATCTCGAGACGGCGCAAATCTCGATCCAGGCGTCGCTCACGGGCCACCTCGTGTTGTCCACGTTGCACACCAACGACTCCGCCGGCGCCGTCACGCGCCTCGTCGACATGGGCGTCGAGCCGTTCCTCATCGCCGCCTCGCTCGAGGCCGTGCTCGCGCAACGCCTCATGCGCCGCATCTGCACGCAGTGCAAATCCTCCTACGAACCGCCGGCGGACCTGCTCTCGCAGCTCGGCATCCGCCGCGACAGCGTGGGCGACCGGCAGTTTTTCTACGGCCGCGGCTGCCCGACCTGCACGCAATCCGGCTACCGCGGCCGCCTCGGCGTCTACGAATGGCTGCGCATGACCGAGGCCGTGCGCGACCTCGTGACGGAGCGCGCCCCCACGCTCGAGATCCGGCAAAAGGCCATCGAGCAGGGTATGAGAACGCTGCGTGACGACGGCCTCCGCTCCATCTTCGACGGCCACACGTCCATCGAGGAAGTGATCAAATACACCTAACCGCGGCCCGCGCGCACGACCCGCAACGACGACCCCCTCTCCATGGCGAAAGCACGACTAGCATCCACGGCCGGCGCGGGCGGCACCATCGGCGTGCCGACGCCGGGCGACCAGAAAACCCAGCGCACGCGCTCGATCATCGCCGCGACGCAGCGCCGCCGCACGCCCTTCCGCCTCTTCGGCGGCGGCATCAGCTCCAAGGACCTCGCCATCTACACGCGCCAGATCGCGATTCTGTTGAAGGCCGGCATGCCGATCCTGCGCACGCTCGAGGTGCTCGGGAAACAGGAGAAGAAACCGCATTTCCGCGCCGTCATCGAGGAAAGCGCGGATGTCGTGCGCTCGGGCGGCGATCTCTCCGAGGCGCTCTCATCGCACCCGAAAATCTTCGACCGCCTCTACACCAACATGGTCAAGGCCGGCGAGGCCGGCGGCGTGCTCGGCACGGTGTTCGACCGGCTGGCGGTGTTCATCGAGAAATCCGAGAAAATTAAGGGCAAGGTGAAGTCCGCGATGATCTACCCGATCATCCTCGTCCTCGTCGCCTGCATGATTGTTGGCGTGCTGATGGTGTTCGTGATTCCGAAGTTTCAGGACATTTTCAACGGACTCCTGAAGGGCAAACCGTTGCCGGCGCCGACGCAGGTGCTGATGAACATCGCCGGCATCTTCAAGGACAAGACCCAGCTCATGATCGCGGCGGCCTGCCTGGTGGCCCTCGTGGTGGGCTTCGTCATGTTCAAGGGCACGAAGCTCGGCGCGCGCCTGCTCGACGGCCTGATGATCAACATGCCGATCTTCGGCGAACTGTTCCGCAAGACCGCGATCGCCCGGTTCGCCCGGACGTTTGGCACGCTGCTCTCCTCGGGCGTCCCCATCCTCCAAGCCCTGATGATCACGCGCGACACCAGCGGCAACGTCCTCGTCGCCGACGCCATCAACGTCGTCCACGATGCCGTCAAGGAGGGCGACAGCGTGGCGAAGCCGCTCGAGTCCACGCGCATTTTCCCCGGCATGGTCTCGAGCATGATCGAGGTCGGCGAGGAGACGGGCGCGTTGCCCGACATGCTCATCCGCATCGCGGACACCTATGAGGAAGAGGTCGACAACGCGGTCGCCGGCCTCACGTCCGTCATCGAACCGATCATGATCGTGATGATGGCGTTGGTCGTGGGCGGGATCGTGATTTCGCTGTTCCTGCCCATGGTCAGCATCTTCGAGACGCTGACGAAATAGCGCGCGGCGACGCGCGTCGCCCCTGCCCCAACTCACGCGCGCCGCGTGAAAAACCACTCGACGGAGCCCGTCAGCGTGTGCGCGCCGGACTCGTCGAACACGTCCACGCGCAGCGCGAACATCGCGTGGCGTTTCGTGCGCAGGTCCGCCGCGAGCGCGACGCGGGCCTCGTCCGTTGCGGTGGCGCGGCCCAGGATTTTGCCGCGCGCGGGGGCCTTGAATTTCGTCTCCATGCGCCGCACGACCGCGATGAAATCCGTGGCGTGTTCGCCGAAATTCCGGAGCATCCAATCGCCGCTCGCGGCCTCGGCCACGGCGAGTTGCGCGGCGGCGTGGACGATGCCGAGGTGGTTGTGATAGCGGGCGTCGGCCGGGAGGCTGACGGAAAACTCCGCGCCCGCGGGCTCACGTTGGAGCCCGAGGAGCTGGTTGAACGGGATCGCGTCGATGGTCACACGCGTGAGACGACGAGCGAGGCGTTGGTGCCGCCGAAGCCGAAGCTGTTGGCGAGCGCGGCGCGGACTTCTTTTTTCACGGCGACGTTGGGCGTGAAGTTCAGCCCGAGCGCGGCGCACGCGGGGTCGAGGTTGTCGAGGTTGATGGTGGGCGGCACGACGCCGTCGCAAATCGCCATCACGGCGGCAAACGCGCCCATCGCGCCGGCGCCGCCGAGGAGGTGGCCGGTCATCGATTTCACGCCGCTCACGTGGAGGGCGGACTTGTTTTCGGCGAACACGCTCGCGATGGCCGCAGCCTCCTCGCCGTCGCCGCCGGGCGTCGAAGTCGCGTGCGCGGAGACATAGTCGATGTCGGCGGGTTGCAGGCCGGAGCGCGCGAGCGCGGCGCGCATCGAGCGCGCGGAGCCCTCGGCACCGGGTGCGAGCGAGGAGAGATGATAGGCGTCGGCGGTCGCGCCGTAGCCGCGCAGTTCGGCGTAGATGCGCGCGCCGCGTCGACGGGCGTGCTCAAGTTCCTCCAGGAGAAACACCACCGAGCCCTCGGCGAGCACGAAGCCGTCACGGTCGCGATCGTAGGGGCGTGAGGATTTTTCGGGGGCGTCGTTGCGCGTGGA
>JBEANZ010000739.1:0-6916 GCA_041165185.1 Verrucomicrobiota bacterium
CGCGTGAGGTGGCGGTTTAGCGCGGCCTCCTTGAACTGCTCCGTCTTCGGATCGAATTCGAGGGAGCGGCCTTCGCGGAACGCGGCGTTCGCGATGTGGATGTGCGCGGCCGACTGGTGCGCCTCGAGCGGCTGCATCGGGAGATCAGACGGCTTGCGCGAGCGAATGGCGGCGAACCAGCGCTGCCATTTGTCGGCTTTGTTGGCCTTCGGTGCGTCGGCCGGAATCGGAATCGATTCGCGGGCGCCGCCTTTGACTTCCTTGTAGGAGAAAAAGCCTTTGCTACGGACGTAGTAGCCTTTCGTTCCGAAGAAACTGTTGCCGCAGTTGCCGCCCTCGGCCTCCTCGAACGAGCCGAGGTTGCGCACCTGAAACGTGAGGATCGAGCCGTCGGCGTAGGAGAACGTGGTCGCCTGCGAGTTGGGCGTCACGCCGTCGTCGTTGAGGCCGAAGCGGCCGCCGGCGCTGTGGACGCGCAGCGGGAGGCCGCGGTTGTGGCCCCAGCACGCGATGTCCATCTCGTGCACGCCCTGGTTGCCGATCTCGCCGTTGCCGTATTCCCAGAAGTAGTGCCAGTCGTAGTGGACGAAGAGGCCGGGTTTCTTGCGCTCGGTGTTGACGAGAAACTCGCGCTCCTTCGCCGGACCCTGCCAGAGATTCCAGTCGAGACCCTCGGGCACGGGGCCGGGTTTGCCGCGGCCGATGGAGCCGCGGTTGCCATTTTTGTAAACGTAGCCGCGCGACTCGACGATCTGACCGATGAAGCCGTCGTGGATGAGCTTCATGTCGCGGATGAGCGTGCCATTGCAGCGACTCTGCGTGCCGTGCTGCACGATGCGCTTGAACTTCTCCGCGGCGGCGACGAGCTGGCGGCCCTCGTAGATGTTGTGGGAAAAAGGTTTTTCGACGTAGACATCCTTGCCCGCCTGGCAGCCCCAGATGGCGGCGAGCGAGTGCCAGTGGTTGGGCATCGCGATGGTGATGGCGTCGATTTCCTTGTCGGCCATCGCGTCGCGGAGGTCCTTGTAGAGTTTCGGCGCCTTGCCCTGCGCGGCCTCGACGAGCTTCTTGCCTTTCTCGCGGACGCTTGCGTCGACGTCGCAGAGTGCGACGTATTCGGCGTCCTTCGGCATGGCGAGGATGTCCTTGATGTGGGAGCCGCCCTGGCCGTTGAAGCCGAGCGTGCAGACGCGGATGCGGTTGTTGGCGCCGATGACGGTGCCTTGGGCTTTCATGCCGGCGACGATGATGGCGGCGGCGGAGGAGCCGAGGAAGGTGCGACGGGTGACGGGGAGGTGCATGGGGGAAGCGGAGGCGCGGCACCGGGGTTGGTGGACGCGTGCCGGTTTGTCTACCGGTCGCCATCCGTGATGCAAGCGAGGCGTGGGCCGCTACTCTCGGCTCGCACCTTCGCGGCGCCGCGCGAAACCTCCGCGCGTTTCCCACCGCCATGCCGCTCCACCCTCGCATCAAGATCTGCTGCATCCAATCCGCCGCCGAGGCCCGCGCCGCGGTCGCGCACGGCGCCGACGCGCTCGGCCTCGTCTCCGCGATGCCGAGCGGCGCGGGCATCATCCCCGACGAACGCCTCATCCCGGAAATCGCCGCGCTCGCGCCGCCGCCGGTCGCGACGTTTCTCCTCACGTCGCTCACCGAGACGGAGGCCATCATCGCGCAACACCACCGCTGCCGCACGAGCACGATTCAACTCGTGGACAACCTCACGCGCGGCACGCACGCCGATTTCCGGCGGGCGTTGCCGGGCATCCGGCTGGTGCAAGTCATCCACGTGCGCGACGCGGCGTCGGTCGCGGAGGCGATCGCGGTCGCGCCGCACGTCGACGCGCTGCTGCTCGACTCGGGCAACCCGACGCTGGCCGTCAAGGAACTCGGCGGCACGGGGCGCACGCACGATTGGAGTTTGTCGCGGCGGATCGTGGAGACGTGTGGCAAACCGGTCTTTCTCGCGGGCGGATTGCGCGCGGAAAACATAGCTGCCGCGTGGGCGGCGGTGCGCCCGTGGGGTTTTGATATTTGCAGCGGCGTGCGGACCCACGACCGGCTCGACGCGGGAAAACTCGCGGCGTTTTTCGCCGCCGTGAATGCCGCGTGTGGCGTCGACCCGACAGCATAAGCCCGAGCCGCGTGGCATCCCCAACCACCCTGGGGGGCCGCGGCGAAACATCCGCCCGGCTTTCTTCATGCCGCTCGGCCGCCGGGCGGCCGGAAATGCCGCTTGAGCGGGTGGACCGGTTTGCGTAGCGAAGTGGGCGTCGGTCCGCCCCATCATCCTCGTGAATCCCCTCGTGCGCGCCCTGCGAGCGACCCGTGCCTGCTATCGACGGCAGATCTATTTTCGGCGCGACCTGTGGATTTTTTCCGTGTGGCTCGTGCTGATCGGCATCCTTGGCGACGATCTCGTGCTGTGGATGATCGGCCTGTTCTCCACCGCCGCGCGCACCGCGGTCGCGACGTGGGGCGGCGGCGGGACGACGCTGGCGTTTGGCGTAGTGCCGGCGGTCGGGCTGACGGTGGCGATGTTTCGGCGCGACTGGTGCGAGTGCTGGCGGCACGCGGCGCGCGAGATCGCCTGAATTTCCGAGGGATGAAATTCGTCCCACGCAGATTAACCCAAATCCCCATACCGCCATGATTCGTTGCCCCTCGCTCGTCCGGTTGCTGCTCAGAGGTGCGTGCGCGGTCATCGTGGCCAGCGTAGCTGCGGCGCAGCCGGTTGATCTGCTTGGGCAGAAAATGGGCCAGAAGCAGGCGCCGGGTCCCGCGCGATCGCCGGTGCGGGAGGGATTCAAGCCGCCGGGCTCGCCGCAAAACGGCCCGGCGCCATTTGTCACGAGCGTGGTCGAGGTCGGCGGTGACAAGGACCGCAACGCGGGGAGCCGGATGTATTTCCCGACGAAGACGAAGATCGACTCGCTCTACTACGACGTGCCGTTCGCGATCCATGTGCCGTTCGAGATTCCGTTTGAGGGCGGGGCGGTGAACGCTTTTTTCGATCTTGATCCCGTCTGGGAACTGCCGGAGCGGGGCGCGCAGCGCCTGGCAGCGGAGAACTTGAAGGGTGAGCCGATGATCCAATCGCTGAAATTGTGGGCGCAACATTCGGCGGGTGTCTATCGGCTCGACGGAGCGCCCATCGAGGTTGGCACGGTCGGTTGGGATTTGTCCCCGATTTCGAACATCAAGCCTTCCCCTTTCACTTGGGAAACGGGCGGACCGTTTCCGGTGCTCTTCAACGGCGGGGCGCCGGAAAACCGGACGGGCACCATCTTCCAGCCGGTGAATTGCTATCCCTCGTCCTACGACCTTGAGCGGAGGCCGCCGTTTTCCAACCGGCTCAACGGGGTCGTGCAGCCTTATGGCGAGCCGAGGCCGTTGCAGTTTCGGTCCGCGCGACCGGGCTGGTATGCACTTTGGCTCGTCGTGACTCCGGGAGTGGGCTGGCGGGGCCTGCCGGTGCCGCCGGTGCGGCCCGACGACACGTTGCACGCGAAGGTCCACGCGCACACGATGGTCACGCGCCTGCAACGGATGGCGGACTGGATTTACGTGCCGCTTAAGCCGGCCGAACTCGAATACATCTGGGAAGGCCGCGGCGAGAAACCGCCACGACTGGCGGACGCGCGGCTCATGCAAGCGCACTCCGTGGAGCTGCCGGTGGTCATTCACCGCAACGGTTGGGTGCTCGACCGGGTGGAGACGCGGCCGGATTCCCGGCGGGGCGTGTGGTTGCATGCCGGCGTTGCCCAGGCTGCCACGGACGACCGGCAGCCGCTCGACGTGAAGGCCGAGGCAAAAGTAAACGGCCGCACGGCGACGATGACGGCGCAGGTGGGGGTCTTCGAGCGCGAGTATGGGGCACCCGCGTCGCAGGCGAAAAAGATCGGCCAGCGCGACATGCGCTTCGAGGTGCAGGTGCCGGCGGAAATCGCCGACGGCAGCTCGGCGGAGGTGGCGGTCACGCGGACCATCATTCGGGAGGAGGGCAAGGTGGGCCGGCTCGCCACGCGCGACGATCCGTTTGTGTTGTGGCCCGTGACCGAGTCGGCGATCGACCGGGAATTCTTTTTCCCGATCGCTAACACGCCGCACTTTGAGACGAAGGAAAAATACCTGAAGGAATGGGCGTGGCGCGTGGGCGACGCGACCGGGCGGCACTGGCTGCCCTACACGGGCGATACCGCGCCGAAGGACGGGGAGCCGCGGCTCTACCGCTTCGCGTCGCCGTATTACGGGCCGCACACCTTTGGGAAAACGTCGCGACGGATGATGGCGGAGGATGTCGGTCCAGTGAAGCTCTTCACGGTCGAATGCGGCCCGTGGGTCGTCGAGGCGCACTACCGGCGGTGGAAAGACGCCGGGCGCCGCGGCTCCGACGTGAACCCGAACGCCGTCGCCACCGTCGTCAACGAACTCGATCCGTTCTGGCCGTGGTTTCGCGACTTCAGCCGGCGGCTCAAGGCGTGGAACCAGGAAATCCTCGCCGTCACCTCGGAGGCGAAGCTGCTCAAGCCGGGGATCACGGCCAAGGTGGCGAGCGTGGCCCGGCTGCGCGGCGCGCTGACCGGCGAGGCGGCGGGGCTGTTCGACACCCTGCTCGGCGACTATCGCGTGGGCATCTCGCAGGACATGCGCGTGTGGATGGATCTCCGGGTGCGGGAGTTCGAAGCGGACGTGGCGGCGCGGCGGGAAAAGATCCACGGGCACGCTGCACGCGTCCGCCAAATCTACGCGGACATTGAACGCGAGTATGTCCAGGCCTTGGGCCTCTTTGGCTATGACGCGGGGCATTACGAGCTGCTCAACTGGCGGAACGAATACCGCACGCTGGCAAAAAACGCCGAACTCGATCTCGCGCTGCTCGCCGACGACGAGCCGACGTTTCGCCGTAAGCTCGACGAGCTCTGGGGGCAGAACAACGTCACCGCCGACACGCGGCTCTACGCGGCGTTGCTCCTGCAAAACCAGGGGGACTTCGGCGGCGCGCTCTTCGAGTTGCGGCGCGCGGCGGAAAAACTCCCCGACCTCCAGGGCATCCAACGGCGCATCGCGGAGCTGGAGGCGGCGTTTGTGCGCACGGCGGCGGCGAAATCGCGGCGCGGCGCGGCCGAGGCGCGCGAGCAGTTTTTCCAATTCATGGAGGCGCGCGGCTACCGGCAGGAGTCGAATTCCGGCTACCGCGCGTTTCAATTTCTCACCTCGGGTGCGGCCAACGGCGTCGCCGCCGCCGTCGGCCTGATCGACGCGCACGCGAACGAACTCGAGGCGACCCAGCTGCTGTTGACCAATTCCTACGTCGGCCTTCAGGCGATCGAGCGTTTGCAGACGCGCGGTCACTCCCTGGCGGCCATCGCCAAGATGCCGACGGCAAAGCTGTGGAGCGAGCTGGCGGCGGATTCGCCGAACACGCCCGCGCTCACGGGCAAGCGCCTTGCGCATTTCGGCGCGTGTGTGCAGACGGCGCTCCAGCTCCCTGAGCTGCGCGCCATCGTCACGGGCGACGGCACCATGATGCTCGCCGGCGAGAACGCGGGCTATTGGTCGAAGGAGGACGTATCGCAGGCGTGGTGGGAGATGGTCGGCAACATGGCGAACCTCGCCAACGTCGGGATGATGGCTGTGCCCCACACCTACGTGGCCCGCGCGGCGCGTCCGCAATTCTGGACGGCCGCGCAAACCGAGACCGTGGCCGCCGCGGCGATGGCCGGCCGCGTGGAAACGCTCTCCGCCCTCGTCGGCCGCAAGATCGGGCTCGCGCGGGCGGTGGGGGCGTTTGGCCAGACCGCCGAGGGTCAGGCACTGGCGGAAATGCTGCAGGCCAGCCACGAGTATCAGCAATCGTTCGGGGCGCTCGGCCGCACCGCGTGGACCGGCGGCCAAATGATCGCGATCATGGGCGCGGCGGCGACGGCCTACGCGCCGCTCGAGCACTACGGCGGGCCGGGCGCGGTGCTGCTGCTCGACGCGGTTCTGATGTTTGCGCACGACACCCCGACCCTTACGCGCTGGTTCAACATGCACAACATCCCGACCAGCGATGTCGCGCGGTTGGTGCGCCGGGATTTTCTCCCGGCGATCCGGCGCAGGGAACAACAGCTCCGCGCGATGGACGCCGAGGCGAAGATGCTCGGTCGCGTGCTCGAGAAACAGCGCCTCGCGCAGAAGCTCTCCGAGTGGGAGGAAAAATTTCTCCTCAGCCACAACATGGGGATGAAGGGCGTGCGCCCGCTCAACGACGCCGAGGGCGGCGCGCTCGCCAACGCGATTCTCAAGCTGCGTTCCGGCGCCGCGCTCCTTCCCGCCGAGGAGGAATTGATCCTGCGCGCGAACGCGGCGGTGGAGTTCCCCCCGCGCGCCACCGCGCCCAACGGCGACCCCGCGCACGATTCGCTCATCGCCCAACGCGGCATGACCGAGGGCCTCGCCCAAAACACGAACAACGGCGCGGGGAAAACCCTCGAGGAACTTGTCGCCGACGTGCCCGCGCAGGCCGACGAACTTGGCAGGGCCGGCGCGGAACTCGAGGCCGCCGTCGCGCAACTTGAGTCGGCGCCGGCGCTACGCACCGCGCCGGGCCTGACGCGCCGGTATCCCAGTGACGCCAGGGGGATCGCGAGCCCGCTGCCGACCTCCAAGCTCGCCTACGCGGAGCGGGCGCTCGCGAACGAGGACTTCGAGCTGGCCGAGACGCTCTACCGACAGGTCATCGCCGAGTGGGCGGAAGCGGCGGAGAAGGGCCTGCCGCTGCAAGCCCACGAATGGCCGTGGGAAATGCTGCAAGTCCGCCTACGCAACGCCCAGCGCGGACTGCATGGCGTGAAACCGGGCGCCCCGGCGCCGGCGGCGTTGCGCGAACCGGTCAAGGATGCCACGGAGGTGATGGGCCGGCGACGCGAGC
>JBEANZ010000740.1:0-2962 GCA_041165185.1 Verrucomicrobiota bacterium
ACGATCAGCCGCGAGGTGCGCGCGGGGCGCCCGGTGCAGATCAGCGTGGGCGCGCGATAGGCGCCCGGCCGCAATCTTCCTGCCAACGCAATCTTCCCACCTCAAAATCCGCCGGAAAAAGACGGGAAGATTCTTTTGGCGGGAAATTTCTTGAACCGGCCCGCGCGTTTCGCGGGCGTCCGACATCTCCTGGAGCCAATGCAGTCCCACCGCAGAGCCGGGACGAGGCGCAGAAAAAGACCCGGTGATTGGGCTCAGAGGGTTTGCCTTTCTCTGCGCTCCTCCTGGCTCTGCGGTGTAGCCTTCGCCTCCGCCAGCTCCGCACTTGCCCCGCCCTCGCGTTTCGTCATCCCGGTTTCGGCCCGCTGCTTGCTCCCTCGCGCCACGCCCCCTTCCTCGCCCTCCTCTCGCCATGAATCGCCTCCCGTCCTCCGTCCGCCGCTACGTCGCCCTCGCCTGCGCTCTCGCCGGCTTTGTGGCTGGGCCGATTTTCGCGCAGGCCGTCGCATCTGACGCCCTTGACGCTCATGTCCACGCGCTCCTCGAAAAACACTGTGCCGCCTGCCATGTCGGCAAAGACAAGCTCACGAAGGACGGCAAGAACGGTCGCGACCCCGTGCTCGACGCCACGACGAGCCGTCTCGCGCTCATCCAGTCGAATCACATCGTCGCCGGCGACCCCGCAAAGAGCGACCTCTTCAACCTCGTCTCGCTGCCCGCCGATGATGCCGACCGCATGCCGAAGTCGCCCGAGAAACCCCTTGCTCCCACCGAGGTCGAACTCCTCCGCCGCTGGATTGCGGGTGATGCCGGCGCGGCGGACCGCCCGTTTGTTGCCGAGGCCGACGTGCTGAAAGCGGTGCTCGCCGATTTACGTTCGCTCCCGGCCGCCGAGCGGAAGGGCACGCGCTACCTGACGCTGCATAACCTCTGGAACCTCGGCGCTGTCACCGAGCCCACCGCCAATCTCGACCGCTACCGCGCCGCCGTCTCCAAGCTCCTCAACAGCCTCTCGTGGCAGCCGCGCATCGCCGTCCCTGCGACCATCGACCGCGACCAGCTCATCCTCCGCGTGCGTCTTGCCGACTATGGCTGGACGGCCGCGACGTGGCACCCGTTCTCCGCCCGCTATCCCTACGCCTTCATCCACGCCGACCTCGACCCGCTCATTGCCGCGCAGCTCGGTAGCACGGACCTCGCGGTCATCCGCGCGGACTGGTTCGTCTTCGCCGGCGCGCAGTCGCCGTTTTATCAGGAGGCGCTCTTCGGCGCGCTCGTGCCCGGGGTCGTGGGCGGCGACAAGGCCGACGCCGCGCTCGAGCGCTACCTCGGCATCGACGTGCGCGCCAACCTCGCGCTCGCCGTCACCACGCGCAACCTGTCGAAGCGGGACGAGCTGCTGAAACGCGAGACCGCGAAGTCGCCGGTCGCGTTTCCCGTCCTGCGCGCCGGTTTCAAGGAGTCCGGCGTCTCGGACGCCAATCGCCTCATCGAGCGCCACGCGCTCGCCGACGGGCGCGCCTATTGGAAAAGTTACGACTTCAACCTTGCGCGCCACGCCGCCGAGGGCGACCTCTTCCTCAACCCCCTCGGGCCGCGCGGCGCCGGCTTGAGCGAGACGCACGCCTTCGACCACGACGGCGGCGAGATTATCTTCCACCTCCCCAACGGCCTCCAAGGTTATCTTCTCACTACCGCCGCCGGCAAGTTCCTCGCCCGCGCGCCGGCCGATATCGTGAAGGACGGCAATCGGAAGGACGGCGTCATCCTGAACGGCGTCTCCTGCATGCAGTGCCACGATGCCGGGATGAAGCGCCCGCCCGCCGCCCGGGCCACCGGTCGCGCCGCCGACGAAATCATCCCCGGGCTCCGGCCCACGCTGGGTGACTTCAAGGGCGAGGAAAAACAGGCGTTGCGCAACCTCTACGCCGACGAAGCCCGGCTCAACGCCGCGCTCGATGCGGATGCCGCGCGGTTCGTCGCCGCCCTGCGCGCGGCCGGCGCGGCGGGGTTCGCCGACGAGCCCGTGGGCGACCTTTACAAGCGTTTCCTCCGCGACATCACCGCGGATGCCCTGCTGGCCGAGCTCGACATCGAGCCGCGATTGGCGCGCGACCAGTTGGCGGGGATGCTCGCGAAGTCCGACAACAAGCTCGTCCAAACCAAGGCCGCCCAGCTCGGGCGCGGTTTCAAGCGCGCGGAATTCGTCGCCTTGTTTGAGGTGCTCGCGGGCGAGTTTGTGGAGAATCCCCGGCGCAAGCACGAGGACGTCGTGCTGGAAGAGTTCGCCGGCCTCGCCCTCATCGCCCCGCCGCCCGCGCGCGCCGCCACGCCGCCGCGTGCGTCCACCGCCCCCGTCACGCACGTGGCCACGAAGGACAACCCCTTTATCAACGGCCTCGGCATGAAGTTCGTGCCGGTGGCGGGGACGGAGGTGCTTTTCTCGGTGTGGGATGTCCGCGTGCAAGACTACGAGAAGTTTGCCACCGCGACCAAGCGCGAGTGGCCGAAGCCGAGTTTCGCGCAGGGGCCGACGCATCCGGCGGTGAACGTCTCGCACGAAGATGCGCAGGCGTTCTGCGCGTGGCTCACGGCGCAGGAGCGCGCGGCGGGGCGGCTCACGCCGCAGCAGAGCTACCGGCTGCCGCAGGATTGGGAATGGAGCGTGGCCGTGGGGCTGAACGAGCCGCGCGCCGGCTCGCCGCAGAGCAAGCGCGAGGGCGTGAAGGGCGTCTACCCGTGGGGCACGCAATTTCCGCCGCCGCGCGGGGCGGGCAACTACGCCGACGATACCGCCAAGAAAAAGAACCCGATCTGGACGACTATCGTGGGCTACGACGACGGGTTTGCCGACACGTCGCCGGTGGACAGTTTCGCCGCGAAGAAATTTGGCCTGCACGACATGGGCGGCAACGTGTGGCAATGGTGCGAGGATTTCTTCGATGGCAGCAGCGGAGCGCGC
>JBEANZ010000741.1:0-4622 GCA_041165185.1 Verrucomicrobiota bacterium
GAGAGGGGGAGCGAGGGAGAGGGAGCCGAACGAGTGTTCGAGTCGATCATCCGCTTGGCGCGGATGCTCGGCGCGGGAAGGGGCGATTGTTCTACTCTGCGGTCTCCGCGTGCTTCGCGTCCTCCGCGTTTCAGGTTTTTTTCTGAATTGATCGGATGCGGCTGCGGCGGCGCCTGCGGCGGGCGACGGACACGAGGCGGGACGCCTCGTCCACGACTCAGGGCACCTCGTAAACTTCCACAATGGCCGCGCCGCCGGTGCCGCCGACACCGGTGGCTTGCGTGGTGTAGCCGCCGGGGGCGAGGGTCACGAGGAGCATGGCGTCTTTGCTCGTGGCGTCCGTGATCGCGAAGGCGCCGACGGCCGTGCCCACCGCCGTGAGTTGGGCGTCGCCGCCCCAGTTGTCGTTGGAGGCGAGGACGGTTTGGCCGGACAACAGATCGAGTTTCGGATCGGCCATGGCGCCGCGGACGTTGAAGGGCGGGCGCGCGAGGCCGGGGCCGATGGCGCGGATGAGGACGGTCTTCGCCGTCGAGCCGCTGATCACGAAGCCGGCGGTGAGCAGGCTGCCGGCGGGAATGGTCTTGAGGACGGAGACGTTGACCAAGCGCGGGGTCGTCGCGACGAACGCGGAGGCGGGCGTGGCGTCGTAGAGTTCGGCGATGACGGGGCCGGTCGCGCCGCCGACGCCGGTGACTTGGATGGTGTAGCCGGCGGGGACGGTGGCGGCGTTGTAGGCGGCGGAGTCGCGCGAGGCGGCGTTGAGGAAACCGAAGGCGCCGACGCCGGCGAAGACGTTGGCGAGCGCGGGGTCGCCGCCCCAGTTGTCGTTGGAGCCGACGGAGGTTTGGCCGGAGAAAATTTCGAGGCGCGGATCAGCGAGCGGCGAGGCGACGCCGAGCGGGGCGAGTGAGGGGCCGACGGCGCGGACGAGGAGAGGTTTGGTGCCGGAGGTGCCCGCGCCGCCGATGACGGTGCCGACGGTGAAGAGCGGCTCGGTGGCGGTGATCGCGGTGAGGATCGAGAGGTTGATCAGGCGGCCGAAATCGGGCGTGGGGTTGAGCGTGAGCGTGGCGGCAGCACTCGTAGCGGAGCCAAAGGAATTAGAAACGAAACAGGTGTAGGTGCCGGCGTTGGCCGCGGTGGCGTTGCGGATGACGTAGGCCGCGCTCGTCGCGCCCGCGATGGCGGTGCCGTTGAAGCGCCATTGGTAGGTGAAGGTGCCGCCAGCCGCGCTCGTCGCGCCGACGGAGAAGACCACGCTGCCGCCGGGAGAGATGGTCTGCGTCTGCGGAGCGGCGGCGATGCGCGGGGCGTTGGGCGAGGCGGGGGCTTCGCTCACCTGAATCGCGCCGCCGAAGCCGACGTTGACGATCGCGGTGCCGTTGGAGGCGAAGCCCGTGGCGGAGACAAAGTTGTTGGTGAGGCCAGGGCTGGGCGAGGAATCGGGGACGAGGGTCCACGTGAGGCCGTCGGCGCTCGCATAGCTAGGCGAGCCGAAGGCCGTCGCGGTCGCGAAAAATTGCCCGACGACGAAACGCACGCTGCTGAGGCTCGGGACGGTCGTGAGGGCGGTGGAGGTCCATGTGACGCCGTCGGGGCTGGTGAGCGCGCGTTGATCGCCGGAGAGGGCGACGAAGCGGCCGGCACCGTTGGCGATCGAGGCGACCTGCGTGTTGGCGGCGAGGAGATCGGCGGCGCGTTGCGTCCAGCTGGTGCCGTCGGGGCTGGTGTAGATTTTCCCCGGGGTGCCGGCGAAGCCTTGCCCGGCGAGAACGAAGACGTTGCCGCCGTAGAGGAGGGCGGTGGTGTTGGTGCCGGCGCCGGGGATGCCGATGTTGGCGGACCACGTGACGCCGTCGGTGCTGGTGCGCACGCCGAGCGTGGTGGCGGAATTGGCGACGACGAAACGGCCGCCGCCGAAGGCCGCCGCCGTCCAGCGGTCGGCGGTGGTGCCGGCGACGGCGGTCCAGGTGGTGAGGTTGGCGCTTTGGAAAATGCCGTTGAAACCGGCGGTGACGTAGCGGGTGCCGTTGGTGGCGAGTTCGTGAAAGTCGGCGGTCGAACTGGTGGTGAGCTGCGTCCACGCGCTGCCGTCGGGGCTCGTGAGAATCGTGCCGCCGGAACCGGAGGCGACAAAGCGGGTGCCGTCGTGGACGACGGCGCCGAGTTCGTTGGTAGTGCCGGTGGAGCGGAGCGTCCATGTCGCGCCATCGGGCGAGGTCGCGAAGGCGCCGCCGGTGCCGAGGGCGACGAATTGGTTGTTGGCGAAGATCACCGCAGCCATGGAGTCAGGGACCGAGTTGAGCTGGCGGGCGGACGTGGGAAAATTTGAGGTGCGCTGTGTCCACGTCACGCCGTCGGCGCTGGAGTAAAACGGCGCGGCGCCGCCGCCTGTGACCAAGGTGGTGCCGCTTGTGGCGAGCGCCTGAAGGCCCGCGCCGCCGGTGCCGTTGGGAATCGCGTTGGCGGCGGTCCAGATGGTGGCGTCAGCGGAGGTGAAGGCGGCGGCGTTGCCGGTGTTGTTGCGCCCGGCGATGACAAATCTGCCACCCGAGAACGCGACATCGCTGAGAATCGCGCCGGTGCTGACGGGCTGGCTTGTCCATGTCGTGGCATCGGTCGAGGTGATGATCGTGCCATTGTTTCCCGTGATTACGAAGCGACCGGCGCCGTAGGTGCCACGGCCGTAGAACACACCGGCGGGGATGGTGCGGGTGGTCCAGTTGAGGCCGTCGGTGCTGGTGATGAGGAGGCCGACGTTGCCCGAGCCGGTGGCGACCCAGGTGCCGCCGCCGTAGATGATGTCGGAGAGCCGGGCGTTGAAGCGGGAGGCGACGGTGTCGTTGACGGTCCAGTTGACGCCGTCGGTGCTCGTCATGACAAGCGCGGCACCCGGCGCGGTGGACGTGCCTTGACCGACGGCGATGAAGCGGCCGTCGGCGAATGCGATGCCGCTGATCGAATAGACGTTGGGGCGGGTGGTCCATGTGACACCGTCGGGGCTGGTGGCGATCGGGCCGCCGCTGACGGCGACGTAGGTGCCGTTGCCGAAGGCGATGTCGGTCCACTGGGTGCTGGCGGGGAGGGGGTTGGCCCAGCGCCAGTTCGACTGGGCGGAGACGACGAGCGAGAAAATGAAAAACGTCGCGAAGCCGAGCGCGGTGGCGAGCGAGCGGGGGCGGGCGGGGGCGCGCGCGGGGAAAGGTGTGTGCATGCGCGGGCATCATCGCGCGAAACGGCGAAACGCGGAATACGCATCGGTGCGTAGAGCCGGCGCGCGACAGTGCGGGCGACGGCGAGGGTGAGGGTGATGGCGAGGGCGCGAGTGGAGAGGAATTGCGCGACGACGGCCGAGCCACGCGGGTTGAAATCTTCCGACCAAAAATCTTCCTGCCTCAATTCCGTCGGATTTCTTGGGCCGGAAGATTTGGGGCAGGAAGATTTTGGGTTCTTCGCTGCTTCCAGTGGGATGACGGCGCCCGCTCAGAAGCCCCGAAGGGGCGAGAGTCGATAGCCCAGAGCAACGCGCTGGGAAAGGTCCCCAAGAGAATCCAACCCCTGAAAGGGCGAAACGCGACGAGGGTGTCGCCCCTTCAGGGCGAAGACATTTTTCCAATCCAATTCCCAGGGCGTTGCCCTGGGCTTTCAACGTTTCGCCCCTTCGGGGCTCCCAATCCTCGGCAGCTCCCCATCGGAAATAGCGAGGAACCCGATTTTGTCGGCAGGAAGATTTTTCCGATCAGGTGCCAGTGGTTCCCACGCGCGGCCGGGCTACGGGCGCGACGGACGCAGGATTTCCAGCGCGACGACGGTGGCGGCGTTGCGCGTTTCGCAGCCGAGTTTTTGGAAGACGTGTTCCATGTGCTTGTGCACCGTGCGCACGCTGGCGTCGAGGATCGTGGCGATGTCGGGATTACTTTTCCCCTGCGCGATCCAGTAGAGGACCTCGGCTTCGCGCGGGGTCAGACCGAGCGCGATGAGCGCGGCGGGGCCGGGCGGGGTGTTGCGCTCCTCGAGGACGAGAGTGACGAGATCGTTGCGGCCGGGCTCGGCGAAACGGCGGACGACGAGGCCCTCGGCGCTGTCGAGGCGCGCGGGCAACTGGCCGCCGAAGCGCGCGGGGAAATATTTGTGGAGGAGATTTTCCGCGAGGCGCGAGCTGAAGACGATCCGGCCCTGCGCGTCGACGAGGAGAATCGCGCGGTCGAGGGACTGGCTGAGCTGGACCTCGGCCTCGATGCGCAGGGCGAGTTCGTCGGCGAGGGATTTTTGGAGCGAGCGAATCTCGAGGTGCGCCGCGACGCGCGCGAGCACCTCGGGCACGTGGACGGGTTTCGTGATGTAGTCCACCGCGCCGGCGGCGAAGGCGCGCACCTTTTGCTCGGGCTCGTCGAGCGCGGTCATGAAGAGCACGGGCACGGTGCGACCGGCGGGCAGTTCCTTGAGCCGCGCGCAGGTGGCGAAGCCGTCGAGGCCGGGCATCACGACATCGAGCAGGACGAGGTCGGGGGTGTTGTGCGCGAGGAGGGCGAGGGCGCTGCGGCCGCTCTCGGCGACGAGCATTTCGTAGCCAGCGGCGCCAAGCGCATCGAGGACGAGGGCGAGGTTCGCGGGGGTGT
>JBEANZ010000742.1:0-4678 GCA_041165185.1 Verrucomicrobiota bacterium
GCCGATGGCGTTGGAGACGTCGTGGTTGCCGGGCACGACGTGGACGGGCGTCACCTCGCCCGCGGAATTTTTCAACGCGACCACGTGGAGAAAACTCGTCTCGAACTGCGCCCACGATTTCGCCGCCGGCTGAATCCGAATCGGGTGGAGTTCCTGGCGGTTTGCGATGTCGCCGGTCACCACGACGAACTCCACCGCCCCGATCGGCCGACCGGCGAGCAGGCCGCCATCGTTTGGCAGCGCGGTCGCGGGGAGGGCGTTGATTTTTTTCGCGAGCGCCGCGGTCACGACCTGCGCCTCCACGTTGGCCGCTCCGCGGAAATACCCGCGCGTGATCCCGAGATGCACGTCCGACGTGAAGACAAACGTCACCGGCTCCGCGCACGCCGCCGCCACCCCCGCCCACACGCCCACCACCGCGATCACCCGCGTGATTCGCCGGGCGAAGTCCGTCCGCTGCCGAAGGAAATTCATCGCGCCAGCCTCGCGTCGCCGACCGAGTTGACCAGCCGAAATTCCCGCGCTCACCCGGTGGCGGAAGCCGGCCTTCGCACTGGATTTTTCGCCGGAGGCAAACACCGTGGTCGTGCGATCCCAACCCCTGCTCGTCGCTAAGAATTCTTCGATCCACCCATGAAAAACCGCTCCGTTTCTCTTTGCCGGCCGCTTCTCGTGGCGCCGTTTGCTCTCTTCGGCGCCGCCGTCGCAGTCGCTCAATCCGCCGCCCCGAGTCCCGTCGCCAAGGAGGACCCAAGCACCCTCTCTCCCTTCGTCGTCACCGAGGCCGTCGAAAAAGGCTACGCCGCCACCAACACCCTCGACGGCTCCCGTCTCAACACCGCGCTCCGCGACACGCCCGCGGCGATCAGCGTGTTCACCAAGGATCTCCTCGACGATCTCGCCGCCACCAACATGGAGGAAATCCTCCGCTACGACCTCAGCGCCGAGATCAACAAGGGCGACGCCGATCCCAGCGGCGCCGGCAATCAGGTAAACATGTTCGGCGATCAGGGCCTCACCTATCGCTCGCGCGGGCTCGTCGGCGGTTTTTCAATCAACGGGTTTCAGACCGCGGGCGAGTCCAACACCTACAACGTCGAGCGCGTCGCCGCCACGCGCAATCTCTCCACCGTCGAGCTCAAGGTCGCCGGCGAAAGCACGAAGCGTGTCGCCGTCGATTTCAATCGCGTGCTCGTGAAGGACAAAGTCGGCCTGCGCGTGATGGCCACCCGCGATCGCAAGGGCTCGCCGCAACCGCACCAATATCAGGATTTCCAAGCGATCACGCTCGCCGCCAACTACCGCCTCCGTCGCGACACCGAGCTCACCGTCTCCTACGCGCGCGATCACAACGAGGGCGTTTCCGGCCGCGATTGGAACCACATCGACGGCGTCTCGCGTTTCACCACCGCGCTCGGCGCCGGGCAGCTCCGCTGGAACCAAACGCTCGAGCGCTACGAAAACGCCAACGGCACCGCGCTCGTCGCCGCCACCTCCGGCACCGGCACAGTGAGCAACCGCACCGTGCTCACCTACGGCCCCGACATGTCCGTCGCGCCGCGCCTCTGGGAAGGCGCCACGTCACTCGTCAACCGCGCGACGCTTTCAACCAACACGAGCGTCTTCAATTTCAACTCCGACCTCCCCGTCATCGACGAGCGGTTCGAGAAATACGGCTCCGTCACCTCGTCCGGCACCGGTGAATTCGCCGGCGTGAGCACCAACAACCTCACCGCGGTTTTCAACCACCGCTGGTTTTCGCACGTGTTCATGGAGCTCGCCTACAATCGCAACCAGCGCCGCAGCGACACCACGCTCGGTCAGAATCCGCTGCTCGCCGCCGATCTCAACTACCGCCTGCCCGACGGCTCGCTGAACCCGTTTTTCTACGGCAACGGCTACTACTACGCGCAGCAGAATTTCCTCCGCCTCAAGCGCGGCAACGACAACGAGACCCTCCGCGCCTCGGTCTCCTACGATCACGATTTCGGCAAGACCTTCGGCTCACACCGCCTCGCCGTGATGTCCGAGCGCAACACCAATCACAACTCGCGCCTCCGTCAGCGCGAGGTCTGGGCCAACCGTCCCTACAACACCGCCGCCGAAAACGCCGCCAACCAAGTTTTCCGCCGCCGCTATTTCCAGATCGGCGGCCCGTCGGCGAACTACACCTCCGGTTTTCAGCCGGGCAATCCGACGAACCTCGAGTCCTACACCTCGAGCTTCGCGAATGTCGGCCGGCTCACGACCGACTGGGCCGCGGCGAACGGACTCGATTTCAACGACAAGCTCACGACCGACACGCTGATGGCCGTGATGCAGAATTATTTTTTCGACCGCCGCCTCGTCACGACCGCCGGCGTGCGCGACGACACCATCCGCGCCGTCGGCCCGCGCACGCTGCGCGATCCGGCGACGGGAAAATTCCGCTTCGCCACCGCCAACGATCTCGCGACGTTCACGCCGCTGAAGCAGGACTGGTTCACGACCGACAAGGAGACCGGCGTCCGCAAATCCGTCGGCGCCGTGCTGCACGTCACGCCGAATTTTTCGCTCATCGCCAACTACGCGACCGGCGTCGGCCTGCAGGAGCGCAACCGCTCCGCGCTCCCCGAGGATCGCACGCCGCCGCCCACCAAGGGCGTGAGCCGCGACTTCGGCGTGGCGTTCAGTTTTCTCGAAAACCGCATTAGCGGCTCGCTCAAGCGCTACGATTCCAAGAGCCGCGGCGAGCGCATCCAGGGCGGCGCCCCCGTCTTCGTGAGCCCCAACAACGACGTGATGACGTCCTTCGAATATTATTTCCGCCAGGCCAACCTCACCACCTTCGGCGCCAGCGATCCGATCAAGAACCTCGGCGACCTCACCTCTGTTTACCTTAGCACCGCCGACTCCTACCTCAGCGACCAAATTAGCAAAGGCACCGAGTTCGAAGTGATCGCCAACCTCACCCGCAACTGGACGCTGCGCGCGAGCTACTCCCACACGGATCGCGTTGTGACCAACACGTTCTTCGAGGCCGTCCCGTGGTGGGCCAATCGCGTCGCGCTCTGGAAGAGCCTCGACACGCTCTACACGCAGCGCACCGGCCGCCCCTCAATCTACAACCAAACGCTCCTCACCGCCGCGCAGGCATTCAGCACCGTGACCGTCGCGCAACGCATCGCCGAATCCGACACGCTCCTCGCCGCGAGCCGCCTCGCCGACGAACGCGGCTACGGCAACCGTCCCGACAAAGCCAATCTCTGGACGCGCTACTCGTTCCCCCCCGGCAAACTCAAGGGCCTCGCCATCGGCGGCGGCTGGCGCTTCCAAAGCGCCAACGTCGCCGGCATCGATCTCCCCACCGGCCGCAAACTGCTGGGCAACCCCCGCTCAATCGGCGACCTCTTCGTCCAATACAAAACGAAAGGCTTCGCCGGCCTGTGGACCAACGCCGCGAATTTCACCTATCAGCTCAACGTGACCAATTTCCTCGACGACCGCACCATCAACGCGACGAAGCTAGACTTCGACACCGTGACCGGCGTGCAATTCTACCGCCGCGCCTACCGCGAAAGCCCCCGCGTCTTCGCGCTCACGGTGCGGACGGAGTTCTGATACCGAGCCCCAGCGACGATCGGGCTTTTGTTGCGGGTGCACCGTCACGGGGCGCCCGTAATTTTTTGCGACGGCACGCCAGCGAGCGGCGACCCTTCCTGCAACCGGGAACTCAGCGGGTGGAGGCGGGACCGTTGGTCGGCGGGTAGGCGCGGCGGCGGAGGGATTTTTCGCCGGCGGCCTCGTTGGCGAGATTGACGAGCTCGTCGATCACGAGGGTCGGGTCCTCCTCGTAGCGCATCGAGAGGAAGTGTTCGCGCACGCGCGCGTAGGCGGCGGGGTCGGCCATCCACGTGTCGAGGATGCGCGTGAAGTCGGCGGCGTCCTCGATTTTTTCGGAAGCGGCGCCGTTGCGGAAGAATTTCCACGTGAGCTGCTCCTGCGGCATGATGCCGCCGAATGCGTTGAAAATGATCGGGCACTGGAAGTGCAGGGCCTTGGCGCAGGTCGTGGTGCCGCCGCGGGTGACGATGGCGTCGCTCGCCTGCATGAGCAGGTGGACCATCTCGGAGAAACCCTCGATGTAGCAGTCGAACTCGGGGTGCAGCGCGCGCCAGTGGACGAGTTCGTTGTAGGCCTCCTTGTTGCGGCCGCAGATGACGATGGCCTGCACGCGCTCGGCGTGCTTCAGGAGGGCGGGGAGGAGGGCGAAGTGGTTGTTGGCGCCGTTGGAACCGGTGGCGAGGAAGACGGTGAACTTGTCGGCGTCGAGGCCGAGGCGCTTCTGGCGAAACACGCGGCGATCCACCGGCGAGAAGACCTCGGCGTGCGCGCGCGGGAGCATGAGGTAGCCGCGCACGCGGGTCTTCGTGGCGGGCACGCCGCACTTCACGGCGAAGTCGTTGGCGGTGCGCGTGCGCGAGACGTAGAGGTCGACCGTCGGCTCGATCCAGTTGCGCGAGTAGCCCCAGCCGCCGGAAAACTCGCCACAATAGGTGGCGCAACGAACCTTGTCGGCGCCGAGCGTCTTGCGCGCGAGTTGGAAATAACCGCGGTTGAGACAGTCGTGCACGCTGAAGACGAGGTGCGGTTTGTAGTCCTGCAGCACCTTGAGGTAGTAGCCCGCGCCGAAGGTGAC
>JBEANZ010000743.1:0-4408 GCA_041165185.1 Verrucomicrobiota bacterium
GAAACCACGGCCCGCACTACGAAGACAGGCTCGCACCAAACGGTGAACGGAGATTTTGCCGGGAACCGCTGTTGGGTGCCTCTGAATTCGCGTCTATTGGTGTCCATTCGCGGTTCTTCAAATGCACGGGTCCGGCTGAGGGCGCGTCGGAAAAAAGCAGCTCGGCTCGGGAGGCGGGAGCGCGTGGGTGGGTGACTATTCGGCGCGGGCTCTCTGGTTTTTCCGCCGGTGAGATCGGCGCTTCAGAACACGGGCCGGAAAGCCCGTGCTACTCAAAGCGATCAGGTGCGCGCCCGCTCCGCGCTTGCCTCGCCGCGCGGCGCTCGCGTTTGCTCGCGCGCGATGAACGCCCCTTCGCTCCGCACCGTCCTCGGCCAGCCCTCGTGGGCGTTTGCCTCCAGCCACGTCTCCGCGCACCTCGCGCGCCTCGGCGGGCAACTCGCGCCAGTCGCATTTCGGCTCGGCGCGCGCACCGTCTCGCCCTACTCGGTCGCGCCGTGGGCCGAGGAGAAACTCGCGCCCGGCACGCCGGCGCTGCTGCGCGCGTTGCGCGGCGATTTTTTCTGCGCGCCCTTCGGCGGCAACGCCACGCCCCATCGCGGCGAGCGCCACCCGCCGCACGGCGAGACGGCCAACGCCGAGTGGTCGCTCGAATCGTTCGCCACCGCCGGCCCGCGCGTGACGCTCCACGCGAGCCTCGCGACCACGGTGCGACGCGGGCGCGTGGACAAGTTTCTCACGCTCGTCGCCGGCCACGCCGCGATCTACTCGCGCCATGTGTTGAGCGGGATGCGCGGCCCGATGACGCCCGGCCACCACGCGATGCTGAAATTCCCCGAGACGCCCGGCAGCGGCGCCGTGAGCACGAGCCGCTGCGTGCGTGGGCAGGTTTTTCCCGCGGCGTTTGAGCGCGCGGAAAACTACGGCTACCAAAGCCTCCGGCCGGGCGCGCGGTTTCGCTCGCTGGCGCGCGTGCCGCTGTTGGCCGGCGGGCACGCCGATCTCACGCGCTACCCGGCACGGCGCGGCCACGAGGATCTCGTGATGCTCACCGCCGATCCGAAACTGCCGCTCGCGTGGACGGCGGTCGCGTTTCCCGGCGAGGGCTATGCTTGGTTCGCGCTGCGCGATCCGCGCGTGTTGCGCCACACGATTCTCTGGCACTCCAACGGCGGGCGCCACTACGCGCCGTGGAGCGGCCGCCACACGGCGGTGCTCGGGCTCGAGGATGTGACAGGGTATTTTCACTTCGGCCTCGCCGAAAGCGCGCGCCCCAACCCGCTCTCGCGCGCCGGCCATCCGACGGCGATCACGCTCAACCCGAAAAAGCCGACGACGATCAACTACATCATGGCCGTCGCGGCGATCCCGCGCGGCTTTGATCGCGTGGCGGAAATCAACGTCCTCCCGGGCGCGGACGGCGCGGGCGTCGAATTGATCGCCGAGAGCGGTCGGCGCGCGCGGTGCGCGGTGGACGTGGATTTCTTGCGGCGCGCGGAGTGAGGTCGGCGTCGGGAAGCGGAAGATTTTGTAGGGCTGCCGGTCGCCGGCGTGCCGTTGCGAGGCACTCGCCCGGCGAAGGCGGGGCGCGCGTTGCGCGCGAGAGGAAGAATGGACGTCCGCTGCCGTTCGCAGGTGTGCCGCATGACGGCACGGCGGCCAGCGCCGGCCCTACGGCCAGAGGCGAGCCGACGTTGGAGTGAGCCGCCGCGCGGGTCAGGGCACGCGCGCGACGACCGTGAAGACTTGCGCGGGCTGGCCGGCGGGGGTCGCGTTGAGACGCACGCGGGTGGTCATCGGTTGATCGGTGGAGACGGGTCGCAGCCGGAGTCGCCAGTGATCGCCGGCGCGGGTGAGTTGCGCGTGGAGGAGCGTGGCGTCGGCCTCGGGCTCGGCGAGGGTCACGCCGGGCGGGGCGCGGAGTTCGACGATGCGTTCGGCGGCCGGTGCGCCGCGTTCCCAGGCGACGTAGCGCGCGGAGAGTTCGAGCACGGGCGTGATTTGCGCGACGAGGCGGAGTTCGACGGGGGCGGCAGTGGCGGCGGCGGTGGAAGTGGCGGTGAAAACGAAGACGGAAAATTCGTGGCGCCCAGTGCGTTCGCCGGGTGTGAACACGAGCGACAACACGCCGCGCTCCCCCGCGCGCAGCGGGCGGCGCGGCCAGTCCGCGACGAGGCAGCCGCAGGAGACGCGCACCTCGCGAATCGTGACGGGCGCGGAGTCGGGTGCGGCATCGGGTGCGCCGCCAGCGACCGTGAAGGGGAACTCGGCCCGCGCCGTGGGCGCACCGAGTGGGACGGCGAGTTCCGCCGCGGTGTCGGTCCACACGAGCGCCGCGAGCGTCGCGGGAGCGGAGGCGGCGACGCCGGTGTTTCCGACGAAAGCCAGCGGGAGAAAAACAAGCAGCAGGGAAAGACGGCGGCGCGACATGGCGGAATGTGGATAGCGGGGACGGCAGTAGCGACGAGCGTGGGCGCCGCAAACGCGAGCCGCGAAGGCGACAGGCAAACGCGGACCGCGAATATGGGCGGCGATGTGAACGGGTGTAACGAGAGGTGAGGTCCGTGGTCCGAGTGGCATGGGCGTCCCGCCCCTGAGTTCGGAAACGAGCGGCCTCCGGCCCGCTCGTCCACGGGCAAGACGCCCGTGCCACTCAAGCCGCGATCCGCCTGACTTGACCTCTTGCTGCACGCGACGTGAGCGGCGGCGGGGTTGAAAAAAAGGCGGCCCGGTTGCGGGCCGCCTGGAGGCGTGAGGGTTTGGCGGTGAGTCGACGTTTAGTTAGCGACGATGCCGAGGGCGGTCAGCGTCTCGTAGGTGAGGCCACCGGTGGCGAGGCCGTTGGCCTGCTGGTAAGCGGTGAGCGCGGCGGAGGTGCGCGCGTTGATGCGGCCATCGACGAGGCCGGCGTCAAAGCCCTTGGCGGTGAGACGAGTCTGGAGTTCGGCGATGGTTTCCGGCGTGACGTTGGTCTCGCAGAGGATGCGCTGCCAACCGGTGCGGCTGGCCTGCGTGACGGCGGTCTTCGTGACGGTCTGGTAGACGGCCGGGATGGCGACGACGCGCTTCTGCGCCGGCGTCTTCACGCGGGTGACGGTGACGGTGGCATACTCCGCCGGGATGGTGACCTTCTGCGTGGTCGGGCCGGACACGAGCACGGTCTTCTCGACGGTCTTGTATTCGGCGGGGATTTCCTCGGTCACGGTCGTGGCCGCAGTGGCGAGCACCTGTTTGCTGACGGTCTTGTATTCGGCCGGCACGTTGACGAGGCACATGATTTCGCCGGTGGCACCGGTGAGTTTCTGGAGGGGATCGACGCCTTTTTTCCAGACCGTGTGGGCGGGTTTGACCAGCACCTGCTCGCTCACGGTGCGGTATTCCGCGGGCACGGTCACGAGCCGCGAACTCGCGGCGGAAACCAGCACCTGCTCGGTGACCGTCTTGTAAACGGCGGGCACGATTTCGAGGCGCTCGGAGGCTTCCTTCACGAGGACGCGCTGCTCGACCTGCTCGGTTACGGCGGGCGTGACCTCTATATATTGTCCGGCCTCCTTGTCGACAACTTGCTCGGTCGTCGATTCATAGACCGGGGGCAGGATGACGCGGGCGTAGCACTCGCCGGGCTTGGCGTCGGGCGGGACGAGCGAATCGTCGGCCGCCGGCGCGGGCATGGCGGCGGCGACGGCGGGCTGCGCCGCGCGGGTCGCCGGCCGGGCCGACATGCTCTGGCCGACACTCGCGCTCGAGTGGGCGGAATTGTTGGCCCGCGCGCTTTGCGTGGAGCCGAGGCTTTGGCCCGACTGCATGTTTTGGCAGCCGACGAACGGCACGAGGCCGCTGGCGATGAGGAAAGTGGAGAGGCGATGCTTGTTCATGACTATCTAGGGGTTTCACACTAATTTCCACATGGCGACCCATTCATCAATTACTAGGTGTTTTTCCTTATCTCACTTCGCGGCGCGCGCGAAGGGCCGAAATTCCTCCAACTCCGCCACCGTCAGCTCGCGCCACGGATAGCGCCCATCGTCGCGCACGCGCACCCACACGAGCCGGCCGCCGAAACGCCAGGCGTCCAACACAAGTCCCTCGGCAAATGGCCGACCGCGCGCCGTGATGACGACGGCGTTGTGCTCCTTCAACCGGTCGCCCCAAAACGACGTGCCCCAGTGCAACTCGAAGCCCACCAGCCCGAGCGCCTCGAGCGGCTCGAGCAAGTCATTCGTCCACTCATAGCACAGGCCGCGCGGGCGGTAGCGCATATTGACGAGCATATTGTTCAACAACGCCGGACCGAAGGGCCGCCACTGCGTCCGTAACGCCGCCGTGGTCGCGAGCGTGACCGCCGCGATTCGCTTCGCTTCGGGGCCGGCTGCGGCCTCGGCTCCGGCCCCAGCCGCGGCCAGCGCGG
>JBEANZ010000744.1:0-3302 GCA_041165185.1 Verrucomicrobiota bacterium
GGCGCGGCACGGAGTATTACGATGTCCCCACCGTCGACAAAATCGTCGAGGACCTCACGCGGAAGGGCGGCACGTTTTCCACGCTGCTGATGGGCGTGATCGAGTCCGTCCCGTTTCAACAGCAACGCATCCTTCTCAACCCGACCGCCGATGCGGCCACACCTGCGCCGCGCGTTACCCAAACCACTCCTCGCCCATGAAATCGCCATCCTCTGCCCAACGTAATCTCGCCGCCGAGAGGCATCACAGTTTCAGCCGCCGGAATTTTCTGCGCGGCGTCGGCGCGGCGATTGCGCTGCCCGCGTTCGAATCGTTTCTGCCGCGCCTGAACGCCGCGCAGTTGGCCGAAGCCGCGGCCACCGGTGCCGTCACGGCTTCCGGCGCTCCGCTGCGCCTCGCGTTTTTTCAGTTCGCCAACGGCACGCACCCGGCGAAGTGGTGGCCCACCGGGGAGAATCGCGATTTCGCGCTCAACGAAACGATGGAGGCGCTCGCCGGCCTCAAGGACAAGATTCAGATCCTCGGCGGCCTCGCCCTCGAACCCGCCACGCCAGGACCCGATGGCGCGGGTGATCATGGCCGCGCCGGCGGCTCGTTCCTGACCGGTGTGCGCGTGAAGAAAACGCAGGGCGCGGATTTCCACTCTGGTATTTCCGTCGACCAGATCATCGCGCAGAAGGCGGGGCACGTCACCCCGTTCAAGTCGCTCGAGATTTCCTGCGACACGCTCCGCACTGCGGGCGACTGCGACAGCGGCTACTCCTGCGTCTATCAGCACAACATGGCCTGGAGTTCGCCCACCGCTCCCGTCGCGCCCGAGGTCAACCCGCGCTTCCTGTTCGAGCGCCTGTTCGGCACCGGCTCGCCCGCCGAGCGCAAACAAAACCTGATCATGCGCCAGCGGCAGCAGCGCTCGATTCTCGACTACGTGGCCAACGAGAGCCGCAGCATCGGCCGCGAACTCGCCGCCACGGCGAAGGATGGCCGCGGCGCCGGCGGCCTCACCGCGCGCGACAAGGAAAAGCTCGACCAATACCTCACCAGCGTCCGCGAGATCGAGCAGCGCATCGAGCGCGCTGAAAAAACCGTCGGCGATCGCCCGAACCCCGCGATGGACACACCGGCCGGCATCCCGGCGAGCTTCATGGAATACGTCCGCCTCAACATGGACATGCTTCATCTCGCCTTTCTTACGGACAACACCCGCGTCGCCACCTTCCTCCTCGCGGGCGAGGGCAGCAACCGCTCCTTCGACGAAATCGGCATCCCCGACGGCCACCACTACTGCACCCACCACGGCAACAAGCCCGACCTCATCGCGAAGACCTGCGTCATCGACAAATGGTATGCCACGCAGTTCGCCTACTTCCTCGAGAAAATGGCCGCGACCAAGGACGTGGACGGCAAATCCCTCCTCGACAACTCCATGATCCTTTACGGCTGCGGCAACGGTGACGGCAACCGCCACACTCACGCCAACCTGCCCATCATCCTCGCCGGCGGCGGCGGCGGCGTGCTCGAAGCCGGGCGCTACGTCCAGCACCAGCCCGCCCCGCTCACCAACCTCTACCTCAGCCTGATGGACCGCATGGGCGTCAAAGGCGTGGAGCGCTTCGGCGATTCCACGGGCCGCCTCGCCAACATCTAGCGCGATCGTCGGCTTGGTAAGTTGGTTCGTTGGTTGGTTCGTTCGCCGCCGAAAATTTGATCGGGTCAGTCGCCATGAAAAACAAACTCATCGTCTCACTCTTTGCCGCTGCGCTCGCGTGCGCCGCGATTGTCCGCGCCGCGCCCGATCCGAATTTCCACGTCTTCCTCTGCTTCGGCCAGTCCAACATGGAGGGCGGCGGGGCGCTGCACGAAAGCGACAAGACCGTCGACCGGCGTTTCCAAGTCCTCGCGGATTTCGACACGCCCGATCGCGGCCGGAAGATGGGCGAGTGGTATGACGCGATCCCGCCGCTCACCAAGCGCACGCGCGGCATCTCGATGATGGATTATTTCGGCCGCACCATGATCGCCAACTTGCCGGAAAAATTCCGCGTGGGCGTCGTGAAGCTGGGCGTGTCCGGCACGCGCATCGAACTCTGGGACAAGGACGCGTTTCGCGCCTACCTCGACAACCTGCCGCCCGACGGAGTCTGGAAGCGCCCGCTCGCCAACCAGTATGACGGCAACCCCTATGAGTATCTCGTGAAGCTCGCGAAAATCGCCCAGCAGTCCGGCGTGATCAAAGGCATCTTGATCCATCAGGGAGAATCCAACTTCGAGGATCAGGACTGGCCCAAGAAAGTGAAGAAGGTCTACGACGATCTCATCAAGGATCTGAACCTCGATCCCAAGGAGGTGACGTTGCTTGCCGGCGAAGTCGTCAACGCCGATCAGAACGGCGAGAAGGCCAACGCCAACGTGATCATGAAAAACCTTCCCGGCACGCTGCCGAATTCGCACGTCGTTTCGTCGGCCGGCGTCCCGGCGAATCGCGACCGCCTCCACTTCACCGCCGACGGCCAGCGCGAGATGGGCCGGCGCTACGCGGAAAAAATGCTCGGCCTCATGGGCTACAAGGCGACGGTGCCCGCCGAGCCTTACGTGAAGGCGGAAGCAGCAAAGCCATGAGTCTCCTTCCGATGAAATCACACCTGCGCACGGTCGTCGCCCTCCTCGCTGCGGCCAGCGCGGTAATGTCCGCGCAGCCCGCTGGCCGCGGCGGACGCGGCGAACCGCTCACCGCCGCCGATCAGGCCGCGATCGCCAAGCTCGCCGAGCTGCCGCCATGGAAACCCGGCGCGGGCGTCGGCGATTTTTCCATCGCTCCACCCTACGCACCCGCGTCCGAAAACACGCCACGCGACAACGTGCCGAAGGGCCGCGTCGAGACGTTTCACCTTCCGCACACCGACAGTAAGTTTTTCCCGCCCGCGCCCGGTCGCGACGGCACCCCGCCGGCGCCGCGCGAGGTCAACGTTTACATCCCGGCCGGCTACGTGCCTGGCACGCCCGCGCCGCTGCTCTTCTGTCACGACGCGATGGGCATGCACGACAACAAGCCCGCGCCCTACCTCCCCACGATTCTGGACAACCTGATCGCCGACAAACGGCTGCCCGCGATGATCGCCGTGATGGTCATGCCCAGCAACCAGCGCAGCCTCGAATACGACACCGTCTCCGGCAAGTTCGCCGAGTTCGTCGAGGCCGAGGTGCTCCCGCGGGTCGTCAAGGAATGCAATGTCACTTTCACCAAGGACCCGAACGCGCGGGCCACGATCGGTGGAAGTTCCGGCGGCGCGGCGGCGCTCTCG
>JBEANZ010000745.1:0-3340 GCA_041165185.1 Verrucomicrobiota bacterium
GATCGCGGTCACGTTTCACCTATGACCAAGCCGGCCGCTTGGAAACCGTGGACGCGCCGCATCCGCAGATGCCTGAGAGCTTCGCGACGCTCTCGCGCTGGGGCTACGACGACGGCGCCACGCGCCAGACCGTGCTCTCGGATTGGGCCGGCGGGACCTTCGAGTGCCGCGAACAGTTCGACCCCTGGGGTCGCGTCAACCAGCGCCACCATCCCGCGCCTGACGGCCGCGCCCTCGTCGATCAGTTTGGCGCGGAGGAAAAAGAGCCGCTCAGGCACCAGACGGCCCAGACCGAAACCCTCGTGCGCCCGGCGGGCGGCGGCGTGGTGCGGCGGCGCTTCACGGATCCGTTGGGCCGCGTCGTGCGCGAGGACACCGTGCGCGACGGCGAACCGGCCTTCGAAATCGAATATGCTTGGCCGACGAGTTTCCGTTGCCTCGTTTCGACGGACGGATCGCCGGAGAGCGAAATCCGCTACGGCACCTGCGGCAGCCGCCGCGTGCCGCTCCAGCGCATCGTCCGCAGCCCCGGCGAGCCGGACGAAATCACGACGTGGACCTACGACGCCCTCGGCCGCGAACTCACCGTCACGGACCCGGCGGGCGTCGTCACCGCGACCGCCTACGACCTGCACGGGCGCGTGCGCACCCAGGAAGTCCGCGTCACCGCCGGGGGCGACGTGTTGCAGGGCGACACGATGGAGTATCGCGACGCCGAGCGAAAAACCATCCGCACCGACGCCGCGGGGAACCGCGACGAGTGCGAGTTCGACGCGCGCGGCCGGCTCACGAAGCAGAGCGTGACGACGGCCGCCACGCCGGCCGACAAATTTGAGATCGTGACCACGCGCGAGTGGGACCACGCCGCGGCCCAAGGCCTCGGCCGGCTCTGCGCCTCGACGATCACGCTCAAGGACGGGGAGAGTTTTCGCCAGGAATTCGGCTACGATCGCAACGGCAACCGCGACCGCGTGACCGCATCGCGCCCGAATCGAACCGGGGAAACCACGCACGAAATCCGCCGCACGTTTACGCCGACGGGCCAGCTCGCGACGCTCGCGTTCCCCAAGCGCGACGGCAACACGGTGCCCGCGCTCCAGACCAACACCTACCTGCCCACGGGCTACCTGGCCAAGGTGGCGTTTCGCACGCCAGCCGGCGAGGAGCAGACCGTCGCCGACCTCGCGTGGGCGGGCCCGGGCCACCGCGCCGCCACGCTCGGCAACGGTTGCTTCGACACCCGCGCGAGCGATGCGCTCGGCCGCCTCGCCACCTGGCGCATCGATCATCCGGACGGGACGGCGCTGCTCGACGGCGGCAAGCTCGCGTATGGCCCGCACAGCGATCCGTGCGGCGGGGCCGGTTGGAGCGCGGGCTACAACGCGTGCGGCCGGCTCGAGACGATGCGCAGCCCCGCCGGCGCGTTCGACTACCACTACCGGCTCGGCGACCGCATCCTCGCGGACAAGACGGACTGCACCTACGTCGGCCACCAACTGCGCCACGCGCGCACCGCGCTCGGGGACCGCATCGTGGAGGCGAGCTTCGACTACGATCCCAACGGCAGTCTCCTCGTCGCGCACTGGCCCGGGCGCGATCAGCATTTCGGTTACGACGCCCTTGGCCGCCTCGCGACAGCCGGGGACGGCCTTGCCGGCGGAGTGACGCTCGCGCTGCGCTACGACCCCGATGGCCGGCGGATCGAGAAAGTCGTCACGCACGCCGGCTCGCCCACGCGCGACTACCGGCGCTTCACGCCCATGCCCGGCTACGAAATCACGGAGTTCGCTCCCGCCGCCGACGGCGAGGCGTGGTCGCGCCAGACCGTGTTCACGCTCGCCGGACCCGATGGCCCGCTCGCGCAGTGGGCGGATGTCGCGCCGCCGAAAGGCTTCGCGGACCAAGGCTTGCCGCAGGGTTTCACCTACCTGCACCGCGACCATCTCGGCAGCGTGGTCCGCGTGACGGACGGCGCCGCCACGGTGCTGGCCGAGATCGACTACACGCCGCTGGGCGATTTTGGGCAGTTGCGGAAACCGGGGGCGACGCGGCTGCTGTTCACCGGGCAGGAGTTCGACGCCGAGACCGGCCTCTACTATTTCCCATCGCGCTACTACTCCCCGCTGCTCGGCGTCTTCGTGCAGGCGGATAACCAGCCCGGCGGCCCCATCCTGTGCAGCGACGCCTACAACCGCTACGCCTACGCGCTGCACCGGCCGCTCACGTTCACCGATTCCACGGGCCACAACATCATCTCCGACCTCCTCGACAAGGTGGGCCTCGGCTTCCTCAACCACGGCGCGTGGAAACCCATCGTGATGTTCGGCATCAGCGCGGGCCTTCTCATCGGCGGCGTGGCCGTGAGCGTGTTGTCCGGCGGCCTGCTCGTCGGCGTCGTCGGTGGCGAGATGATCGGCGCGGGCGTGAGCGGGCTCGTCTACACCTCCACGCAACTCGCGCACCACGACCGCCTCGACTACGACGAATTCGCGACGCAGCTCGGCATCGGGGCCGCGACCGGGGCGGTGACGGGTTTCGGTGGCAGTTGGGCGGCTGGCGCGCGCGGTGCCATCGAAGTGGGAACCGCCGCGCAAGCGCTCAGCGAAATCACGATCTCGGTCGGCTCGAAGGTGGCCTACGGCGCGGCCTTCGGCGCGGGCGGCGGGCTGCTGGGCTCGTTTCTCCAAAACGCCGCGCAACATCGCGCACTCGGCGAGGGCCTGCTCCAAGGCGCGGCGCTCGGCGCGCTGTTTGGCGCGGGTGGCGCGACGCTCGGCGCCGCGACCGGCAAGGCCACGGGCTCGGTGTATGGCCAAATCGCGAAAGGCCTCGGCAAACAACTCGCCATCGGCGGCCTGCGGGTGACCGACAACGTGACCAGTCACTTCCGCCAATGGAGCCCGACGACGGTGGCGACCCCGGCGCCCTGGATCGCCCCGGAGGCGCAATGGCAAATCGCGCCCCCCGCCGCCCTGCTCCTGCCGCCGGCCGAGGCGTGATCCCAATCGCCAGATGCTCTTGGGCTGTAGGCCCGGCCGCAGGCCGGGCTCAACCGGCCAACGGCCGGTTCTACAACACGAACCATGGTCCAAGAGCATTGGCCGATTGGAATGAATCGGCACGCCCGGGCGGCGGCGTGGTCGAGCGCAACGTCGAGATCGACGACGACCGCCGCGGCTTCGTCGTCGCCGACGCGCTCAACCCGCCGAAAGCCCGCGTCCTCCGCCAGCTCGCCCCCACGCGCACGCGGGAGGGCGGCGCGGTGCAGGAAATGATCTTCGCCTACCGATCCGCCCTCCCGCGTGCGCGTGCGGGCGAGCAGGCGGAGGACGCGGGCTTT
>JBEANZ010000746.1:0-11280 GCA_041165185.1 Verrucomicrobiota bacterium
AACGTCGGCCAGACGCTCCAAGCTTACCTGGCGGCCGGCGTCGCCGCGCGCTACATCGGCTTCGAGCCCAATATTCGCTCGGCCGCGTTTGTCTCGGCGATCATTCGCGGCAGCGGACTCACCGACGCGGAACTCGTGCCGGCCGGCGCGTGGAACCGCGCGGGCTTGGCGGAGTTGTTTTCCCAGCGCCGCGACGCCACCGATTCCATGGCCTCCCTGCGCGCGGATGTGCGCCCGAACTACCCCGACCAAAGCGACTGGATCGTGACCGTGCGGCTGGACGATGCGCTCGCCGCCCTGCGCCATCCTCCAATCAGCCTCATCAAAATCGACGTCGAGGGCGGCGAACTCGAGGTGCTGCAAGGCATGGAGGGGCTCCTCGCCGCCGCCGCGCCTCCCCCCGTCGTTTGCGAGGTGCTGCCGGCCGACGCCGCAGTGAATCTTGACGCGTATGTCGCGCGGGTCGGCGCCGTCCATGCGCTGCTCCGCAAACACGGCTATCGCATCCATCGTCTCGTCCTCGACGACGGCGGTATCTGGCGCGGCTTCGCGGAGGTCGCCGAGTTTCCCGCCATCCGGTGGTCGGAGCGGAGCGAGCTCGAATGCGACTACTATTTCCTCCCGCCCGGTCGCGCCTTGCCTCCGGTGCCCGCCGCGTCACCGACGCCATCCTGAAACCAAACGCCGCCACGCGCCGCGCCTCACGTGCCCGGCGTGGAAAATAATTTCCCACCCATGCTCACCGTCGCCGTCGTCCTCGGCACCCGTCCCGAGGCCATCAAGGTCGCCCCGCTCATCCACGCGCTCCAGTCGCGCCCCGACGCGATCCGCACCGAGATCGTGCTCTCGGGCCAGCACCTCGAGCTCGTCACGCCGCTGCTCGAGTTTTTCCGGCTCGTGCCCACGCACTCGCTCCAGCTCATGCAGCCCGGCCAGACGCTCGCCTCGCTCACGAGCCGCGCCGTCGCCGCGCTCGACGCCACGTTCGCCGCGTCGCGCCCCGACTGGGTCGTCGTGCAGGGCGACACCACCACCGCGATGAGCGCGGCGCTCGCGGCGTTCTACCAAAAAATCCCCGTCGCCCACCTCGAGGCCGGCCTCCGCACCGATTCGCTTTACTCGCCGTTCCCCGAGGAGATCAACCGCCGCATCATCGGCCAGATCGCCTCGCTCCACTGGGCACCCACGACGCACGCCGCCGCCGCCCTCGCCGCCGAAAAACTCCCGCTCCCGCCCGCGCGCCTCGTCGTCACCGGCAACACCGGCATCGACGCCCTCCTCTCCAGCCTCGCCCGCGTGCGCGATCTCCCGACGGCTGACGCCGATTGCGCCGCCGCCGTCGCGCACCGCGCCGCCGGCCCCGGCCGCGCGGTCGTGCTCGTCACCGGACACCGCCGCGAAAATTTCGGCGAACCGTTCCGCCAGTTCTGCGCCGCCATCGCCGACAGCGCGGCGGCGCACCCGCACGCGCTCTTCATTTATCCCGTCCACCCCAACCCGAACGTCCGCGCGCCCGTCGAGGCCGCGCTCTCGCACGCGCCCAACGTCCGGCTCACCTCGCCGAAAAACTACCCCGAGTTTATCCGCCTGCTCGACCTCGCCGATCTCATCCTCACCGACAGCGGCGGCGTGCAGGAGGAGGCCCCGTCCCTCGGCAAACGCGTGCTCGTCACCCGCCACCACACCGAGCGCGGCGAGGGCATCGCCACCGGCCACGTCCAACTCGTCGGGCCCGACTACGCGCCCATCGTCGCCGCCGTCGCCGCCGGCCTCGCCGCGCACCGCGACGGCCGCGCCGCGCTCGCGCCCGCCTACCCTTACGGCGACGGCCGCGCCGCCGCGCGCTGCGTCGCCTCGCTCCTCGCGGAAACCTTCGCGCCGTTCACCGCCTGAGCCGTGCCCCCGCTCGTCTCCATCCTCATCCCCTGTTTCAATGCCGGCACGTGGCTCGCCACCGCGCTCGACTCCGTCCTCGCGCAGACCTACCCGCGCATCGAGACCATCGTCGTCAACGATGGCTCCACCGACGACTCGCTTGCGATAGCGCGGCGGTATGAGTCGCGGGGCGTGCGGGTCGTTTCCCAGTCGAACGCCGGCCAGTGCGCCGCCTCCAACCACGGGCTGCGTCTCGCGTCCGGCGACTACGTCAAGTTTTTCGACGCCGACGACTACCTCTCTCCTGCGATGGTCGCTCTTCAGGTTGCCGCCCTCGCCGAGCGGCCCGGTTGCCTCGCTTACTCCGAGTGGGCCCGTTTCCACTCCGACCCCGATGAGGCCGTTTTCACACCGCGCAAAGGCTGGCACGACGCGGCGCCGGTTGACTGGCTAGTAGAGACGTGGGCCGACACCGAGCCCATGATGCAATGCGCCCAGTTTCTTATCCCACGCGCACTGCTCGCGCGGCTCGGCGGCTGGGATGAACGCCTCGGGCTGAACAACGACTTCGAGTTTTTTGCGCGCCTCATCGTCGGCAGCGCGGGGCTCGTCTTCACTCCCGGCGCACGGCTCCACTACCGGTCCGGCCTCACCGGCAGCCTCTCGCACAGCCGCAGCGCGCGCGCCTGGGATTCCGCCTTTCTCTCCCTCACCCTCGGCATAGGGCACCTGTTGCGCGCCGAGGATAGCCCCCGGACGCGGCGCGTGGCCGCCGACACGCTCCAAGCGCTCGTCCACACAATGTATCCCAGTCGCCCCGATCTCGTCGCCTGCCTTGAGGCCCGCATCGCGGAGCTCGGCGGCAGCGCGTTGCCGCCGCAGGGCGGTCGAGCCTTCCACATCAGCCGCCGCGTGTTCGGCTGGCGCGCCGCCCGCTGGCTCCAAATCTGGGCCGGGAAACACCCGCGCCCCGCTCCGCGCTGACCCGCGCCCTTTACCCGTGGCCCACCTCTGCCTCATCTCCCCCGGCCAGATCTCGCGCAACCCCCGCGGCGTCCGCAACGCCGACTCCCTCGCCGCCGCCGGCCACGTGGTCACCGTCGTTTACGCCGACTATCTCCCCGCCTACCGCGCCTTCGACGCCTCGATCCTCGCGACGGCGCGCTGGCGCGCGGTCGGGCTCGACTTCGGCCTCACGGCGGAGGGTCGCCGCCGCTGGCAATTCGTCCGGCTCCGCCACTACTTCGCGCGCAACCTCATGACCGCGACCGCCGGCCGCCTCGCCCTCGGCCCCGGCTACGGCTACTTCGGTCCCGAACTCGCCGCCGCCGCCCGCGACACCGGCGCGGATTTCTTCCTCGCCCAGGAACAAAAATCCTCCCTCGCCGCCGCCTCCGCCGGCCGCTTCGGCATCGACGTCGAGGATCTCCACGCCGATTGCGACGACGGCCCCCGCCACGCCATCGCGACCCTTGAGCGCCGCCAATTCCCCCGGGCCCAGTTCCTCGCCACGATGTCCGCCGCCGCCGCCGCGCGCATCGCCGAGGTCCACCCGCGCGCCCGCCCGCCCGTCGTCCTCCATAACTGCCCGTCCCTCGCCGAACGCGGCTCGCTCGCTCCGCCCGCCGCGCGTGGCGGCCCGCTCCGGCTCTACTGGTTCGGCCAGACCGTCGGGCCCCACTCCTGCGCCGACACCGTCCTGCGCGCCATCGCCCTGCTGCCGCGCGGCTCCGTCCGCCTCACCCTGCGCGGCTCCGATACCGCTCGCTACAATCAAGTCCTCCTCCGCCTCGCCGCCGATCTCGGCATTGCCGATTTTCTTCGCATCGAGCCCCCCGCGCCGCCCGCGCAGATGGTCGCCCTCGCCGCCGAACACGATGTCCTCCTCGGCACCCAGCCCAGCCCGCAGCTTTTCCACCAATGCGCCGTCGGCAACAAGGTCTTCACCGGCCTGATGGCCGGCTGCGCCTCGCTCCTTTCCGACACCATCGCCCACCGCCAACTCGCCGCCGCGCACCCCGGCGACTTTCTGCTCTACCCCACCCACGACGCCCCCGCGCTCGCCCGCGAGCTCGCCCAACTCTCCGCCGCGCCCGACCGCCTCCTCGCGCTCCGCGCCCGCAGTTGGGCGCTCGCCGCCCACCCGTTTAATTGGGAAACCCAGTCTCGCGCCCTCGTCGAGGCCGTCGAGGAATCCCTTCACACCACGAGCGCCCGTCCCACGCGCCGGGACGGTCGCCTCAACCGCCCGCGCTCCGACCCGCGCCGCATCCTCCACCGCCTCGCCATCATCCTCACTTTTGGCCTCATCCTGCTCGCCCCGGTCAGCAACGCCCTCCGCGAGTTCCTCCGCTACATCCTCGACCTCGCCCTCCGCTCCCGCTCCCGCTCCCGCCCGTTCGTTGCGCTCCACGAGCCCGGTCCCTTGCTCGTCGTCGCGCCTCATCCCGACGACGAAACCCTCGGCTGTGGCGGACTCATCGCCCGCCGCCGCGCCGCCGGCCTGCCCGTTTCCATCGTCTGGCTCACCGACGGTGCCGACTCCCACCCCGGCCACCCCATTGTGACGCCCGCCGCGCTCGCCACCCTGCGCGCGCGCGAAGCCCACGAAGCCGCCGCCCTGCTCGGCGTCCCCGCCCACGATCTCCATTTTCTCAACGCCCGCGACGGCCAGCTCTCCCACCTCCGCGCCTCCGAACGCGACCTCCTCGTCGGCCGCATCGCCGCGCTCCTCTCCTCCATCGCCCCCGCGACCATCGCGCTCCCCTGCCGCCACGACGGCAGCGATGAACACGACGCCGCCTTCCCCCTCGTCGTCGCCGCCCGCGCCCGCGCCGGCTCGACCGCCCGCCTCGTCGAATTCCCCGTCTGGTCCTGGTGGAGCCCGTGGCTCCTGCTCCGCCCCCTGCGCTCCTCCCACTCCGTCCACCGCCTCGATACCACCTCGGTCCTCGCCACCAAAGTCGCCGCCCTCGACTGCTACCGCTCCGAAATTCGCCCCATCGCCCCGGACACCGTGCCCTCCCTCTCCCCGGCCTACGTCGACTCGTTCCGCTCGGACTCCGAATATTTTTTCCTCACCCGCGCCAAGGAACGCCCGCCCCGCGCCGAGAGTTAAGCGCGCTCCCCCGCAGCCCGCCCGCGCCACCCGCCCCCGCGCGTCGCCCCGCGCCCCGGATGCGCCGCTCTCCCTTCGATTCCTCGGCTCCTCTCTCGCCCACCCCATGCTCGCCCGCCTCTGGCGCAAATTCGTCCTCGCCCCCGCCGGCCGTGGGCACCCGATCCCCGCCGCTGCTGCCGACCGCGAATACGCCTCCGGCGCCTGGGATCACTTTGAATCCGCCGCCGAATCCGCCCGTTACGCCGCCGTCGCCGCCGTGATCGCCCGCCTCCACCCGACCGGCGCCGTGCTCGACCTCGGCTGCGGCCCCGGGCGACTCGCCGATCTGCTCCGCATGACGCCGCCCCGCCGCTATCTGGGCGTGGATTTTTCCGCCGAAGCCGTCGCGCGCGCGCGCCGTCGCGGCCTGCCCGGCTGCGAATTTGCGCAGGGCGATTTCGAGACCTGGCGCGCTGCGGAACCGTTCGCCGCCATCGTCTTCAACGAAGCCGTCGGCTACTCCCGCGATCCCCGCGCGCTCCTCGCGGCGTTCGCCCCCGCGCTCAAGGCGGACGGGCACCTCGTCGTTTCCCATTTCCGCTCCGCGCACTGGCCCGCGCTCTGGCGGCGCTTGGAGTCGGCGTTCACCGTCGTCGAGGCGCACGTCGTCGCCAACGCCACCGGCCAGACCTGGGACGTCAAAGCCCTCCGCCCGCGCCCGCCCGCCGCATGAAACGCGTCCTCATCGTCAGCCCGCATTTCCCGCCGACCAACGCCCCCGATTGCCAGCGCGTGCGGATGAGCCTTCCCTTTTTCGCCGCGCACGGCTGGGCCCCGGTCGTCCTCGCCGTCGACGCCGCCCACGTCGAAGCCCCCCTCGATCCGCTGCTCGCGGCGACGCTCCCGGCTGATCTCCCCGTGCACCGCGTCGGCGCATGGCCCGCGCGCTGGGCGCGACGCCTCGGCCTCGGCAACCTCGCCTACCGCGCGTGGTTCCCGCTCGCCGCCGTCGGCGCCCGTCTCCTCCGCGCATCGCGCTTCGATCTCGTTTATTTTTCGACCACGCAGTTTGTCGCCACCGCGCTCGGCCGCCGCTGGCGCGCCCGGTTCGGCGTCCCCTACGTCATCGACGTGCAGGATCCCTGGCGCACCGACTACTACGAACGTCCCGGCGCGCCCCCGCCCCCCGGCGGCTGGAAATACCGCACCGCCCGCTGGCAGGCCGCGCGCCTCGAGGCCGCCGCCTGGCGCGACGCCGCCGGCTTCATCAGCGTCAACCCCGACTACCTCGCCCAACTCGACGCCCGCTACCCTTGGTTCGCCGCCAAACCCTCCGCCGTGATTCCCTTCGGCGCGCCGGAGGCGGACTTCGCCTTTGTCCGCGGCCGCGCCGACCCGGCCCCGGCCTTCGTGCGCGTCCCCGGCGCCGTCCACTGCGTGAGCGTCGGCGCCGTCGGCCCCATCATGCGCGGCGCGCTTGAAAAACTCTTCGCCGCCCTCGCCGCCCTCCGCGCCGCGGAACCGACGGTCGCCACGCGGCTGCGTTTTCATTTCATCGGCACCAGCTACGCCCCCGCCGCCCTCGCCACCCCCTCCGTCGCCCCGCTCGCCGCCCGCTTCGCCGTCGCCGATCTGGTGCACGAAACCCCCGCGCGCATCGGCTACTTCGCCGCCCTCCAAACCCAGCTCGCCGCCGACGCCATCGTCATCCCCGGCTCCGACGACGCCGCCTACAACCCCTCGAAGCTCGGCGCGTGTTACCTCGCCGACCGCCCCACGCTCGCCCTCGCGCCGCGCGGCTCCACGTTTGCCCGCGCCGTGCGGGAACTCGCCTTCGCCACCATCGCCGACCTCGGCGATCCGGGCGACGTCGACGCGATCCGCGACTTCCTGCGCGCCCTCGGCGCCGGCCGCCCGCCGCTCCCGCCGCGCCGCCCCGCGGAATTCGCCGCCACCCACACCGCCCGCGCCCGCACCGCGCAGCAATGCGCCCTCTTCGCCCGCGCCCTCGCCCGCGCGTCGACACCCGACGGATTCTAACCTTGGGCACGAAATCCAAACTCGCCGCCGTCTTCGCCCTCGGCGTGCTCGCCGGCATCGGCGTGCAACACCGCTGGCCGCTCGGTCGCATACGCGACGAATTCTCCACGCGCCCCGCCTCCGCGCCTCGCACCACGGCGGACCTCGCCGCCCTGCCGCGTGCGCGCCGCCTTGTCGTCGTCGCGGTCGGCCAGTCCAACGCCGCCAACTTCGGCGCGACACGCGGCGCGGCGGGCGCGGGCGTTTACGCGTTTGCGCGCGGCGAACTTTTCCAGGCCACCGACCCGCTGCCCGGCGGCGACGGCTACGGCGGCTCCGTGTGGACGCGCCTCGGCGCCCGCCTGATCGCGGCGGGCGATCGCGAGGCGGTGGTGTTCGCCGTCGTCGCAAAAGGCTCCACGCGCGTGACCGACTGGGCGCCGTCCGGCCCCGAACATCCCCGCCTGATCTCGACGTTGCGCGACCTCGCCGCCGCCGGCCTGCCGCCCGACGCGATCTGCTGGTGGCAGGGTGAGACCGAGGGACGCGACCCCGCCGCCGCCGGGCACGACTACGCCGCCGCGCTCGCCGCGCTCGTCGCCGCGTGCCGCGCGGCGGCGCCCGAGGCCGTGTTTCTCGCCGCGCAATCAACCACCCACGCCGATTCGCCGGCCAACCAGCAAATCCGCCTCGCCCAAACCGCCGCGCCCGCCACCCGCCCCGGCCCCGACCTGGATCGGCTCGGCGCCGAGTTTCGCGCCGACGGCACGCACCTCAACGCTCGCGGCCTGGACGCCGCCGCCGCGCTGTGGCTCGAGGCGCTGCGCCGCGAACTCCCCCGCCCGTGACACGCATCAACACGCTCGACGGCCTGCGCGGCCTCGCCATCGCACTCGTGCTCGCGGGCCACGTCGCGGCGAATCTCCAGCCGCTCTCCGCGCCCGTGCGCCGCTGGCTCGTGGTGTTTTCGAATCCCGGCGCCGGCGTGCGGCTCTTCTTCGTGTTGAGCGGCTATCTCATCACCGGCCTGTTGCTCCGCGAGCTCCGCCAAACCGGCACGATCGGGCTCGCGCATTTCTACGGGCGGCGCGCGCTGCGGATTTTCCCAGCGTTCTACTTTTTCCTCATCGCGCTGGCGTGGTGGACGCAGGGGGGCGCCCCCGCGATCACACCGACGCACTGGCTCTCGGCGGGAGCGTTCGCCTGGAACTACGCGTTTTTCTGGGTGCCGACCGCAGGGGTATGGGACCTGGGGCATTTTTGGACGCTCGCGCTCGAGCAGCAGTTTTACCTCGTGTGGCCGCTGGCGTTGCTCGGTCTCGGGCCGCGACGCGGGCTGTGGCTCGCCGCCGCGGTCGTCGTCTGGTGTCCGCTCGCGCGCCTCGCGAGCTACTGGCTGTTCCCCGCTCAACGCGGCTATCTCGGTGCGATGGCGCACACCGGCCTCGACAGCATCATGGCGGGCTGCGCGGCGGCGCTCGTATTTGAAAACACCGCCGTCCGCGCGCGCTGGGCCGCGTGGTCCGCGCGCGCGGCCCTCGCGGCGGCGGTGTGGCTGTTCGCGCTCTCGCCGCCCGCCGGCGAACTCCTGCGCGGATTTCCCCTCGCGGCGGGCTACACGCTCGACGCGCTCGCCGCCGCGCTCCTCGTCGTGTGGGCGCGCGACGCTGGCGCCACGCGCCTCGGCGCGCTGCTCGGGCGCGGCCCGCTCCCCGCGCTCGGGCTGGTGTCCTACAGTTTGTATTTGTGGCAGCAGGTTTTCCTGTCGCCCCATCGCGACCTCGCCGCCGGCCGCTGGCTCACCCCCCTCACCCTCGCGATCGGGTGCGCGACGGCCTCTTATTTCTTGGTCGAGCGGCCGTTTTTGCGTTGGAAAAAAAACACCGCCGCCGTCCCCGCGCCCGCCTAGCCCACTCGACTCATGCCCATCACCGCCAAGCCCGCGACGGGCCTCGACCGGAATGCCGAGGTCTCGACGCTCGCCCACGGGCTCGCCCGCGCGCTCAAGCGCCTGATGATTCCGCTCAGCGTGCTCCTGCTGGGCGAACTGCTCTTCCTGTTCATCGCCGACAAGCCCGGCGTGGCTGGCTTCGCCCTCATCGCCGCCGGCACCCTCATCGCGCTCGCCGTGTGGACCGATCAGGCCAACGGCCTGCCGCTCCTCCCGATGCTCGTGATCCAGCACCTCGTGGCGTTCGGTCTCCCCATCGTGATCCAACACGAGGTGCTCGAAAAATACCCGACCTCCTTCATCACGCAGTCCGGCTTCGAGGTGTTTGTGTTTTGCGTGGCGCTGGCCCTGAGCTGGCGCTTCGGGATGTGCATGATGACCCCCAGTCTCGGCGAGAGCCACGCCTTGCAGGGCTTCAATCAAGACGGCATGGGCCGCCTCGAGCGCCTCGGCATGATCCTGGTCGGCTCCTCGACCGCCTATCAGGCGTTGTCCGCGCTCGGCCTGCTGGACACGTTGCTCGCGCTGCTGCCGACAGGCAGCGGCTCGCTGATCAACGTCGTCGTCGCGTCGCTCTCGACCTGCGGCCTGTTTCTCGGCGCCCTCATCCTCGGCAGCGGACACATGACGGCGGGGCGTCGCGTCCTCTTTTGGAGCCTCCTTGCCGTAAACTGCCTGATTAGCGCCTCGGCGTTCCTGCTCTCCAGCATGGCCATGTATGTGTTCTCCGTCCTGATCGGCCTGATCTGGAGCACGGGCCGGATCCCGTGGCGCTTCGTCGGCGTCACGCTCGGGTTGCTCGTCTTTCTGAGCCCCGGCAAATACGCGATGCGCGACAAATATTGGGCGCTCGACACCGCCAACAGCAATATCCCGACGTTCAACCTCGTCCAGATGCCCGCCCTCTACGCCGAATGGGCCGAGGCGAGCGTCCAGTCCCTCACCATCGAATCCGCCGCCAAAGCCCGCAACAAGGGCAAGAAAGTCGCTGAGGCCGACAGCTACATTTCCATCCTCGAACGCGTCAACAACCTCCAAAACCTCCTCTACGTCGTCGACGCGATGGAGACCAACCACATCCCCGCCCTCGGCGGCGCCACCTACAGCCTCATCCCCCCGCTCCTCGTCCCCCGCATCCTCTGGGAAAACAAACCCCGCACCCACGAGGGCCAGGTCATGCTCAACGTCCACTTCGGCCGCCAGGACGCCAACTCCACCATCCGCACCTACATCGCGTGGGGCCTCCTCGCCGAAGCCTACGGCAACTACGGCCCCATCACCGGCGCCCTCCTCCTCGGCCTGGTGCTCGGGCTGTTCTGCGCGTGGCTCGAAAACTACAGCTCCCGCAAACTCGTGCTCTCCCTCGAGGGCTTCCTCGGCTTCGCCATCCTCCTCGGCATCGCCAACTCCTTCGAAATGGTCGCCAGCGTCCTCATCACCACCATCTTCCAGTCGCTCGTGCCCATCGTCCTCGCCGCCACCCCGTTCGTCGAGCGCATCGACCCCCGGCGCCAGCGGGCCGCGGCTTCCGCCCCGCCGTGACACCCCGCCTCGCCATCCTCCTCTCCCATCCCACGCAATACTACAGCCCGTGGTTCCGCTGGCTGCGCGCGCATACCGCGCTCGAGTTCCGCGTGTTTTACCTCTGGGAATTCGGCGTCACCACGCAACGCGATCCGAAGTTCGGCACCACCTTCAAGTGGGACACCGACCTCCTCTCCGGCTACGATCACGAGTTCGTCCCCAACGTCTCCGCCGATCCCGGCACGCACCATTTCCGCGGCCTGCAAAATCCCTCACTCCCCGCGCGCCTCGCCGCGTGGCGCCCCACCGCCCTCCTCTGCTTCGGCTACAACTGGTCCAGCCACCTGCGCGCGATTTTCTGGGCGCGGCGGCGCGGCATCCCGCTGCTCTTTCGCGGTGACTCGCACCTGCTCGGCCGCGGCGCGCCGCGCCTGCCCGTGCGTCTCGCGTTGCGCGCCCTCTACGCGCATTTCGCCGCCTTCCTCGCCGTCGGCGCCGCCAACTGCGACTACTTCCTCGCCCTCGGCGTGCCCGCGAAAAAAATCCACTTCGCCCCCCACTCCGTCAACGCCGCCCACTTCGATCCGGCGCGCGCCGACCACCTCGCCGCCGCCGCCGCACTGCGCGCCGGACTCGGCCTCGCCGCCGGCGCGCGCGTCGTGCTCTTCGCCGGCAAATTCGTCCCCGAAAAACAACCGCGCGCACTGCTCGCCGCGTTTCTCGCCGTGCGCCAGCGCGGCGAGCACCTCGTCTTCGTCGGCGACGGCCCCGAGCGCGAGGCCCTCCGCGCCGACGCCGCGGCCGCGCCCGC
>JBEANZ010000747.1:0-9071 GCA_041165185.1 Verrucomicrobiota bacterium
CCTCGTCGTCCAGCCCGACGGCAAGCTCCTCGTCGGCGGAAATTTTTCCACCCTCCAGCCCAACGGCGCCGCCAACTGGACCACGCGCCTCTACGCCGCCCGCCTCAACACCGACGGCACGCTCGACGCCAACTTCGACCTCGGCCTCGATGAACGCTCCGGCAACAACGTCACCCACTTCCGCCTCCAGGCCGACGGCAAGATCCTCGTCTCGGGCGGCTTCCTCTCGCTCCAGCCCGCCGGCACCGCGACGCGCGTCGCCCGCAGCCATCTCGTCCGCCTGAACAACCCCGCCACCGGCGCCGTCACGCTCGACGCCGCTTTCAGCCCCGCCGCCAACGGCCCCGCCACCGGCGCCATCAACGCCCTCGCCGTCCAAGCCGACGGCCGCATCATCGCCGCCGGCGCGTTCAACGACCTCGGCGGCGCGGGCACCGCCAACATCGCCCGCTTCACCCCCGAAGGCACGCTCGACCCCACTTTCGCCCGCGCCTCCGGCGCCGACGGCCCCATCAACGCCGTCGCCCTCCGCGCCAACCCCACCGGCCTCACCCCGCAGCTCCCCGGCCTCGTCTGGCTCGACGCCGCTGGCACGCTCCGCCCCGCCTTCCGCCCCAGCGCCACCCTCGAACTCAGCGGCCAGATCACCTGCTTCGCGTTTCAGGCCGACGGCAAACTCCTCCTCGGCGGCAGCTTCACCAGCCTGACCGGAGCGACCGGCAGCAACCTCATCCGCCTCAACGCCGACGGCTCGCTCGACGCCGCGTTCGCCCCCGCGCCCAACGGCCCGGTCGACGCCATCACCCTCCAAAACGACCGCCGCATCCTCCTCGCCGGCGGCTTCACCATCATCGGCGGCGCCACCCGCAACCGCATCGCCCGCGTCCAGCTCGACGGCACTGTTGACGCCTTCGACCCCAACGCCAACGGCCGCGTCTCCGCCATCCTCGAGCAGCCCAACGGCCAAATCCTCGTCGCCGGCCAGTTCACCACCCTCCAGCCTAACAGCTCCACCACGACTGTGACGACCACCTCGACCACCGTCCCCGCCGACCGCGCCAGCACCACCACCGTCACCAACGCCGACGGCAGCACGACGACCACGGCCGTTTCCATCAGCGGCACCACCACGACCAAGACCGTCACCACCGCCGTCAACCCCACCGCCACCGCCCGCAACAGCGTCGCCCGCCTCACCACCGACGGCGACCTCGACCCCCAGTTCAACCCGAGCCCGGCCGGCTCCGTCAACGCCCTCGTCCTTCAGGCCGACGGCAAGGTCGTGATCGGCGGCGCGTTTAACTCCATCGCCCCCACCCGCACAACCAACACCACCACCGCCGGCTCCGACCGCGCCGGCACCACCACCGTCACCAACGCCGACGGCACCACGACCACGACGACCATTTCCATCACGGGCACGACCACGACAACAACGGTCTCAACTACCTCCACCCGCAACTACCTCGCCCGCCTCAACGCCGACGGCACCCTCGACACCCCCTACAACCCGAACCCCAACGCCACCGTCAACGCCCTCGCCCTCCAAGCCGACGGCAAGATACTCGTCGGCGGCCAGTTCACCCAGCTCGGCACCACCGTCCGCAACAACCTCGCCCGCATCAACACCGACGGCGGCACCGACGCCGCGTTTGACCCCAACGCCAACGCCCAGGTCACCTCCCTCTCCGTGCAGCCCGATGGCCGCATCCTCGTCGCCGGCGTCTTCACGACCATCCAGCCCGCCGGCACCGCCGCCCTCACCCGCAACGGCCTCGCCCGCCTCACCGCCACCGGCGCGCTCGACCCCACCTTCGACCCGAACCCCAACGGCCTCGTCATCGCCGCCCTCGGCCGCGCCGATGGCTCCGTGCTCCTCGCCGGCACCTTCACCGCGCTGCTCCCCGGCGGCGTGATGTTCGTCGGCGGCGCGTTCAACAACCTCGGCGGCATCCCCGCCCGCGCCCTCGTCGCCCTCAACAACGACGGCTCCGCCTACTCCGGCTTCGCCCCGAACCCCAACGGCACCGTCAACGCGCTCCTGATCCAGCCAGATGGCAAACTCGTCGTCGGCGGCGCCTTCACCAACATCGGTGGCGCCACCCGCAACAACCTCGCCCGCTTCAACGCCGACGGCTCGCTCGACACCGCCTACAACCCCGCCGGCCTCGGCTCCGTCGCCGCCCTCGCCCTTCAGCCCGACGGCAAGATCCTCGTCGCCGGCTCCCCCGCCGGGGTGAGCACGACCGGCGCTCTCCTCGCCCGCTACAACGCCGACGGCTCGCGTGACGCCGCGTTCAACGCCACGCTTCAGCTCCCGCCCGTGCGCCTCGCCCTCCAGGGCGACGGTCGCGTCCTCGTGCTCACCAACCAGCCCGCCGTCCTCCGCTTCAACCCCGACGGCTCTCCCGACAACACTTTCACGGCCGCCGCCCTCAATGGTGGCATCGCCAGCCTCGCGCTTCAGGCCGACGGCCGCATCCTCGTCGCGGGCGCGTTCACCGCCGCCGCCGCGCCCCGCCTCGCCCGCCTCAACCCCAACGGCACGCTCGACGCCATCTTCGCCCCCGCGCCCGACGCCAACGTCACCGCCGTCGCCCTCCAGGCCGACGGCCGCGTCATCCTCGGCGGCGCGTTCAAGAATGTCGGCGCCCACACCCGCGGCGGCATCGCCCGCCTCGCCGCCACCAACGGTGCCTCGCAGTCGCTCGCGTTCGGCCCCGGCGGCGCCGGCGCCACGCGCAACCTCGTCTGGACCCGCGACGGCACCGCCGCCGAACTCTCCAGCGTGAGCTTCGAGACCTCCACCGACGCCCGCATCTGGACCACCCTCGCCGCTAACGGCACCCGCGCCGCCGGCGGCCGCGGCTGGCAGTCCGGCAACGTCACCGTCCTCACCACCGCGCCCTTCTACGTCCGTGCCCGCGGCCTCGTCGCCAGCGGCACCGGCACCGCCGGCGTCGTCGAATACACCGGCGAGTTCAACCTCTCCCAGAGCGCCGCCTTCGCCGGCACCGCGCTCCCCCCCGGCGCCGACCCCGCCCTCGCCGCCAGCTCCGTCCTCGATCCCGTCACCGGCGCCCCGCTCTTCGTGCAAACCTCCTCCGCCGGCGTCGGCGATATCCCGGCCGGCACCGCGCTCGCCAGCGTCACCCTCGCCACCGGCGGCGACGGCGGCGGCGTGGTCGTCACCTCCGCCCCCCGCCTCTCCAACCTCTCCATCCGTGCCCGGGTCACCTCCGCCAACCCCATCATCACCGGCTTCGCCATCACCGGCACCGGCTCGCGCGCGATTCTCCTCCGTGCCGCCGGCCCCAGCCTCGCGCAATTCGGCGTGAGCGGCGTCCTCGCCGCGCCCCGCCTCCGCGTCTTCGACGCCGCCGGCCAGCTCCTCCTCGAAAACGCCGGCTGGGCCGCGACCGCCGCCAACGCCGCCGAGGTCTCCGCCGCCGCCGTCCGCACCGGCGCGTTCCCCTTCACCGCCAACAACGGCGCCGATGCCGCCGCCGTCCTCACCCTCGCCCCCGGCGCCTATTCGATGCACGTCCTCGACACCGCCGGCCTCGGCGGCGTCGCCCTCGCCGAAATCTACGACGCCGACCCCTCCGCCACCTCGCGCCTCGTCAACGTCTCCACCCGCAACGCCGTCGCCCCCGGCGAAGGCGCGTTCCTCAGCGGCTTCGTCATCAGTGGCGGCACCCGCAACCTCCTCATCCGCGGCATCGGCCCCTCCCTCACCCAATTCGGCGTGGCCAACGCCCTTCTCGACCCGCTCCTCAACGTCTACGACGCCCGCGGCACCCTCCTCGCCAGCAACGACAACTGGAGCCAGACGACCGCCGGCAACCCCAACACCGCCAACCCCGCCGTGCTCGCCGCCGCCGCCCGCACCGCCGGGGCCTTCCCCCTCAACGCCAACACGACCGACTCCGCCGTGACCCTCGCGCTCGCGCCCGGCGCCTACACCGTGCAAGTGAGCGCCGCACCCCCGGCGGGCCAAGCCGGCCCCGCCGGCACCGTCCCCGCCGCCGTCGGCGCGGCGATGATCGAAGTCTACGAACTCCCGTAAGCGCAACGGCCTCGTTTTGGCCCCTGGTTTGTAGAACCGGCCGTTGGCCGGTTGAGCCCGGCCAGCGGCCGGGCCTACGGTCCAAAAGCGCCCTGAGCGGCACGGGGCTCCCGACCCGTGTTGCCTGGCTCACCAGTCGGGCGACCCGCGCCTCCCATGCCCACCGTCGCCGCAATCGCCAAACACCTCGCCGCCCTCCGCGCGTGCGAACGCTGCCCGCGCATGCACCGGCCGGCGGTCGTCGGCCGGGCGGTCGCGAGCCGCGTGCTCCTCGTCGGCCAGGCCCCCGGCGACAAGGAGCCCAAGCTCGGCCGCCCCTTTGCGTGGACGGCCGGCAAGACGCTCTTCAAGTGGTTCCACGCCGCGCTCGGCTGGACCGAGGAGGAAACGCGCAACCGCCTCTACTTCGCCGCCGTGTGCCGCTGTTTCCCGGGCAAAAAGGAAACCGGCGGCGACCGCGTGCCCGCGCCCGACGAAATCGCGAACTGCGCCGCGTGGCTCGAACGCGAGTTCGCGCTGCTGCGCCCGGCGCTCGTGCTCGCCGTCGGCAAACTCGCCATCGCCCAATTCCTCGGCGAACGCCCGCTCGTCGAAACCATCGGCAAAAAATTCGAAATCAACTACCGCGGCCACGCCGCCGACTGCATCCCGCTCCCGCACCCCAGCGGCGCTTCGCCGTGGCACCGAATGGAACCGGGAAAGACGCTGCTCAACCGCGCACTCGCGCTCGTGGCGAAGCACGAAGCGGTTCGACGGTAGGGCAGGGTCTCTGACCCGCCCTGGCTTGGGTTCGGCGTGCGAAGCCGTAGGGCTGGACGGAGGAAAGGGCGGGTCAGAGACCCTGCCCTACCTCAATTCACCCGATTCCACACCCTCTCCCCGCGCACCGCCGCGCGCGCGATTTTCGCCGACGTGCTCCGCATCTCGACCATGCCTTCCGGCGAGCAGAACGCCGCGTGGCACGTGACAATGAGGTTCGGCGTTGCGGCTTCCTCGGCGGTGCGGAGCGGTTCGTCTTCCACGACGTCGAGGCCGGCGCCGGCGAGGCGGCCTTCGCGCAGCGCGGCGAAGAGCGGGGCTTTTTGCACGATGTCGCCGCGCGCGGTGTTCACCAGAAACGCCGTCGGCTTCATCCGCGCGATTTCCTTTTCGCCGATCATCCCGCGCGTCTCGCTCGTGGACGGGCAGTGGATCGAGATGAGGTCCGACGTCGTCAGCAGTTCGTCGAGCGTCGCGGCGCGTGCGAGGCCGAGCGCCTTGTGCGTGCCGCTCGACACGTAGGGATCGAAAAACACCACGCGAAACCCAAACGCCTTCGCGCGCAGCGCCGCCGCCGTGCCGATGCGGCCGAGGCCGAGGAGGCCGAAGGTCTGCGTGTTGAGGCGGCGCATCTTGTGTTGCACGTCGATTTTCCAGCCGAGCCGTTTCGCCTCGGCGTCGAGCGGGAAGAGTTGCCGGTAGAGCGCGAGCGCGAGGGCGAGCGCGTGGTCGGCGACTTCCTCGGTGCCGTAGTCGGGCACGTTGCAGACGGCGATGCCGGCGGCCGCGGCGGCAGCGAGGTCCACGGTGTCGAAGCCCACGCCGTTGCGGATGATCACGCGGCAGTTTTTCAACCGCGCCACGATCGCGGCGTCGAGACGCGGGCCGTGCCAGAGGATGATCGCGGTGGCGTCGAAGACTTCCGGCGGGAAGGGCGCGTTGTAGTCGAGCCAGACGGTGCGCACATCGGCGACGTCGCCGAGGAAGGGCGTCTCGACGCTCGCCGTGTGATCGGTGAAGCGGAATTCGCGGGGGCAGAGGATGGCGACGAGGGGGCGGTTCATGGGTGGGTGGGGCGGAGAAGGATTACGGAGGTTGCGCGAGGCGCGGAAAGCCTTATCGGTGCTCATCCGTGAAATCCGTGGTCAAACCCCTCCTGTGTTGGCTGATGCTCGCGTCGGTCGCCGCGCCCGCGCTCCGCGCCCAGCGCGAAAAACTCCCCCCCGAGGATCTCGAGATCGTCGAGAAGACGTGGCCCGAAGCGAAGAAGACCAACACCGGCATCCGCTACATCATCCTGCAGGAAGGCGTCGGCGCACCCGCAAAGCCGGGCGACAAGGTCGACGTGCTCTACATCGGCCGCCTGCTCAACGGCACCATCTTTGATCAGACGCAGGACAAGGGGCAGCCGTTTACTTTTCGCGTGGAGCGCGGCCAGGTGATCCAGGGGTGGGACCAGATCGCGAAGCAGATGAAGAAGGGCGAGAAACGCGTGGTGATTATCCCGCCGGAGCTGGCCTACGGCTCGCGCGGCCAGCCCCCGAAAATCGGCCGCAACGCGACACTCGTCTTCGAGATGGAGCTGATCGAGATCACGCCGCCGTGAGCGCGGGTAGTTTGTTGTAGGGCGGGGTCGCCGACCCCGCCGTTCGCGGCTCAGATTTTCGGAGGCGCCGAAATCCTCATTCGCGGAATGAGTTTCCGTTCGCGGCATCCCGCGACGCGCGCCACCTCCGGGCTTGGCGCGCGCACGCACCGCGCGCTACGTTGCGCGCACGATGAAACTACCCCCGTTCGCCGCGCTCGCGTTGCTGTTGCTCGCCTCCGCCGCAAACCCCACACGCGCCGCCTCCGCTCCTGCTCCCACCGCCGCCCCCGCCGAAAAAATTCCCGTCGCCCTCCCCGGCGTCCAACGCGACGGCTCCGTGCTGTTGCCCAACCAGTGGTCGCTCCGCCCCGTCGGGCGCCAACTCCCCGTCGGCGATTTTCCGGTCAACATCGCGCTGCACCCCGACGGGACGTTCGCCGCCGTCGTCCACAGCGGCTGGGGGCCGCACGAGGTGCGCATCCTCGACGTGAAGACCGGCCGCGCGATTTCGCAGGTGCAGCTCGAGGAGACGTTCTACGGCCTCGCGTGGTCGCCCAACGGCAAACAGCTCTTCGTCAGCGGCGCGGGCACCGAGGTGATTTTCGCGTTTGAATTTTCCGACGGCTATCTCGCCGCGCGTCGCGAGTTGCGGCTGCGTCCGCAAAAGGAAAAAGGCATCCCGTCCGGTCTCGCCGTCGCGGCCGACGGCCAGGCGCTCTACGTCGCCGAGAGCTGGGGCCAGCGCGTCGAAAAAATTTCCGCCGCCGACGGCGCGCTCCTCTGGCAGCGCGTCTTCGCGCCCGTGCAGGGCACCGCCGAGATGATGCCCGAGGCCGACCGCCTGAAGTCCGGCTTCGCGCCCGAGGCGCCGTTTCCCTACACGTGCCTCGCCGACGATCGGCACGGCCGTGTGTTCGTCTCACTCTGGGCGAAGTCCGCCATCCTTGTGCTCGACGCGAAGACCGGCGCCGATCTCGCGACGTGGCCCGTCGGCGAACACCCGAGCGAGATGCTCCTCGCGAGCGACGGCCGCCTCTTCGTCGCCGAGGCCAATTTCAACTCCGTCAGCATCCTCGACAGCGCCACCGGCCGCGTCGTCGAAAAACTCACCGCCTCCCTCTACCCCAACGCCCCGCCCGGCTCGATCCCCAACAGCCTCGCCCTCACCGCCGACGAGAAAACCCTCTTCGTCGCCAACGCGAACAACAACAACCTCGCCGTCTTCGACGTCGCCACCGCCGGCAAGGCCACCTCCCTCGGCTTCATCCCCGTCGGCTGGTATCCCACGAGCGTGCGCGTGACGCGCGACGGCCGCCGCCTCGTCGTCGCCAACGGCAAGGGCAACACCTCCTCGCCCAACTCGCGCGGCCCCTTCCCCGGCACGCCCGCCCCGCGCGATCTCCAGGAACACATCGCCGGCCTCATGCGCGGCACGGTCTCGCTGATCGATTTGCCGCCGGCCGCGAAACGCGCCGAGCAGTTCGGCGCGTGGAGCAAAACCGCGCTCCAGTGCAGCCCGCTCGCCGCCGACCTCGCGCCCACCGGCACGCGCCCGCCCGGCAACCCCATCCCCGCCAAAGTCGGCGACCCCTCCCCGCTCAAACACGCGATCTACATCATCCGCGAAAACCGCACCTACGACCAAATCTTCGGCGACGTCCCCGCCGGCAACGGCGCGCCCGCGCTCTGTTTGTTTCCCGAAAAAATCACGCCCAACGCCCACGCCCTCGCGCGCGAGTTTGTGCTGCTCGATAATTTTTACGGCGACGGCGAGGTCAGCGCCGACGGCCACGAGTGGACGATGGGCGCCATCGCGACCGACTTCGTGGAAAAAATGTGGCCCATGAGCTACGGCCGCAAAATCCCCGACAAACACGAGTATCCCTCCGAGGGCCGCTACCTCGTCGCCGCGCCCGCCAACGGCTACCTCTGGAACCGCGCCGCCGAGGCCGGCGTGACGTTTCGCAGCTACGGCGAATTCACGCTCGACGGCCGCGGCACGAAGGAAAAACCCGCCAAGCCCGCGCTCCCCGTGCTCAAGGGCCACATCGACGAACTCTACCCCTCGTGGACCAACGCCATCACCGACCAATCCCGCGCCGACCGCTTCATCGCCGAGCTGCGACGCTTCGAGCGCGAGGGCGCGATGCCGCGTCTGCAAGTCGTCCAACTCCCCAACGACCACACCGTCGGCACCAAGACCGACGCCCTCACGCCCACCGCGATGGTCGCCGACAACGACCTCGCCCTCGGCCGCATCGTCGAGGCCGTGAGCCGCTCGAAATTCTGGGCCGACACCGCGATCTTCGTCCTCGAAGACGACGCGCAAAACGGCCCCGACCACGTCGACGCGCACCGCATGCCGGCGCTGGCGATCAGCCCGTGGACGAAGCGCAAGAGTATCGACTCCTCGCTCTATTCGACGACGAGTATGTTGCGCACGATGGAGCTGATCCTCGGGTTGCAACCGATGTCGCAGTTCGACGCGGCGGCGTTGCCGATGTGGGCGTCGTTTGGCGACACGGCGGACCTGACGGGATTTACCGCGCGGCCGGTGCAGGTCGATACGGAGCAGCGTAACACCAAGCTGTCGTGGGGCGCGCGTGAGTCGCAGAAGATGGACTTCACGGGGCCGGACAAGGCCGACGACATCAA
>JBEANZ010000748.1:0-10291 GCA_041165185.1 Verrucomicrobiota bacterium
CCCGCTCCTCCGCGCCGGCTGGAACCTCCCCGACGACTTCGGCCCCGACCTCATCCGCAGCGCCGCCGGCGGCGCCGGACCGGTGCGCGGCGTGAGCGCCTTCCTCTTCGCCAGCGCCGACGCCCGCCTCGTCGCCCGCGACGCCTTTCTCGACGGCAACCTCTTCCACCGCACGCAGACCGTCCGCAAACGCCCGCTCGTCGGCGATTTCAGCGCGGGCGCGGCGCTCTACCTCGGCTGGCTGCATCTGGCCTACACGCAGAACTACCGCACCCTCGAATTCTACGCGCAGAAACAACGCGACGTCTTCGGCTCCATCAGCGTCTCGGTCGTGCGGTGAGGCGCGAATCGCGCGGCGCGTTCCGAAGTAGGCCAGGGTCTCCGACCCGCCCTCGGATAACGCGTGGTGTTCGGAGGGCGGGTCGGAGACCGTGCCCTACGTCCGGACGCCGCGCAGCGACGCGCTACGCCACCAGCAGCTCGAACCAGAAAACACTCCCGCCCTCCGGCGGGAATTCCGTGCCGACGGCGCCGCGTTGCGATTCCACGAGGTGCTTCACGATCGCCAGGCCCACGCCGTTGCTCTCTTCGCCGGCCGTCGGTCGCGGCGAGAGGCGGCCGTGCTCCACGAATAACTGATCGCGTTCGCCCACCGGCACGCCGGGGCCGGTGTCCTGCACTTCGCAACGCACACTGCGCCCGGTCAGGCGCGTGCGCAGCGTGACGGCACCGCCGGGGGGCGTGAACTTCAAGGCGTTGCTCAGGAAATTCGTCACGGCCTGAAACACGTGCGCGGGTTCGCAGAGCACGGCGGGGAGGTTCTCGCCGAGCGCAGAGTCGACGCGGATCGATTTTTCGGCGGCGGCGAACTGGTGCTGGCTGACCGCGCTGGCGACGAGGAGGTTGAGATCGAGGCGCGCGGCGTCGCCGCGTTTCAGGTGGAGAAACGTGTCGATCACGCGGCGCATGTGGTTCGCGGAGTCGCCGATGTTGTCCAAATACTTCGCCGTCGGCGGCGGCACGCCGGGTTGGCGCTTGGCGAGTTCGCCGGCCATGAGGATCAGGCAGAGCGGGTTGCGCAGGTCGTGGCTCGCGATGCGCATGAACTTGTCCTTGAGCGCGATTTGTTCTTCGAGCTGGCGTTGGAGGCGGCGGAGGGCGAGGTGCGTGCGCACGCGGGCGAGCGCCTCCTCGTGCTCGATCGGTTTCGTGATGTAGTCCACGCCGCCGGCGGCGAAGGCCCTTACCTTGTCGGAGGTCTCACTGAGCGCGGTCATGAACAACACCGGGATGTCGCGCGTGCGGGGCTCGCTCTTGAACCGCCGGCACGTCTCGAAGCCGTCGATGCCGGGCATCATCACGTCGAGGAGGATGAGGTCGGGCTGGGTCTGCGCGGTTTGCGCGAGCGCCTCCTCGCCGTCTTCGGCGACCATGAGTTGGTAGCCGGCGGCACCGAGGGTCTCGACGAGCACGCCGAGGTTCGCAGGGGTATCGTCGACGATGAGGATGGTTTCGGACATGGCGGGGCGGGAAAGGCTGGAGGGCTGAAAGACTGAAGGCTTAAGGCTGAAGGCTGGGGGCGGAAAGCTGAGAGCGAAGAGCTTAGAGCCGAGAGCCGGAAAATGTTTTTGGGGCTCGTGGCTTGGGGGCGACGCGGGCTGCTGCGGGCAGGGCGACGCGGACGGAGCTACGGGGTGTTTTTGTAGCGGGCGACGAATTGGCGGATGGCCTTCATCTTAAACCGCGCGGCGAGATCGAGGATGCTTTGCGCGAAGGGCGCGAGGCGGGGGTCGCGTTCGAGGAGCGCCTGTGCGCGGGCGCGGAGGCCGACGACGTCGCCTTTCGCGGCGAGTTCGTGGAGCGCGTCGAGGTCGGCGGCGGGCGGCGCGAGCACGGCTGGCGCGAAGGGCGTGCGCGTCTCGTCCGCGACATCGGCGGCAAATTGCCAGACCAGCCCGAGCGCGCGCTCGATCACGGTCCAGAGTTCCTCTTCGCGAAACGGTTTGGCGAGAAACGCATCGCAGCCGGCCGCGAAGCATTCGTTGCGGTCGAGGTCGTAGGCGCTGGCGGAGACGGCGATGATTTTCGCGGCGCGGCCGGGCTCGGTCTGGCGCAGGCGGCGCGTGGCCTCGAGGCCGTCGATGCCGCCGGGCAACCGCAGATCCATCAACACGAGATCGGGTTGGAATTCCGGGGTGCGCACGAGCGAGGTCTCGCCGTCGGCGACCTCGGTGAGCTCGAAGCCGAGGGGCGCGAGCATGGCGGTCATCACGGCGCGATTGGTGGCGTTGTCGTCGACGATGAGCACGCGGCGGCGCGCACCCTCGTAGCCGAGCACGCGGCGCGCGGACATCGGCGCGGTCGAGCCGAGCGAGGCGGGCGTGGCGGCCACGGGCAGCGGCACCTCGAACCAGAAGCGGCTGCCCCAGCCGAGCTTGCTCTCGACGCGGAGTTTGCCGCCCATGCGCTCGACGAGGCTGCGGCTGATGGCGAGGCCGAGGCCGGTGCCGGTGGCGGATTTTTCGTGCGCGCCGACCTGCGTGAACGGCTCGAAAAGTTTCTTCGTGTCGTCCTCGGAGATGCCCGGGCCGGTGTCGCTCACGGAAAAACGGATCGTGTCGCCCTCGCCGCGTTGCACGGAAAACACGACGCCGCCGGTCGTGGTGAACTTCACGGCGTTGGCCACGAGGTTGAACACCACCTGCCGCAGCCGCTGCTCGTCGCCGTGGGTGAAGCGCGGCAGATCGCCCGCGAGCGCGGTCTCGAAGAGCAGGCTCTTGTCGCGCGCGCGTGGCGTGAACACCCGCTCCACGCTCGCCGCGAAGTCCGGCAGATCAAAGTCCGCGGGGTGCAGCTCGATGCGGCCGGCCTCGATTTTCGAGAGGTCGAGCACATCGTTGATCAGTGCGAGCAGGTGGTCGGCGGACTCGTGGATCACGCGGACGCCCTCGCGTTGTTTTTCCGTCAACGCGGAATCGCGGCGGAGGATCTGCGTGTAGCCGAGGATGCCGTTGAGCGGCGTGCGGAGTTCGTGGCTCACGCTGGCGAGGAAATAGCTCTTGGACCGGCTCGCGGCGTCGGCGGCGTCCTTGGCGGCCTGGAGCGCGCGCGCGGCCTCGCGCTTGTGCGTGATGTCGGCGGCGACGCCCTCGAAGTGATCGACGTGGCCGGCGGCGTTGCGCACGACGCGGACGGATTCGGAAACCCAGAACGTGGAGCGGTCGCGGCGGTAAACCTCCGACTCAAACTCGGCCACCTCGTCGCTGTCGTGGACGAGTTGGAAAAAGTCGTCGCGCCGCGTGGGGCTGACGTAGAGCTGGTGCTTGATGTCGTTGATCGCGGCGAGCATCTCGGCGGCGGAGCCGTAGCCGAACATGCGCGCGAGCGCGGGATTGGCGCTGAGGAAACGGCCCTCGGGCGAGGAAACGTAGAGGCCCTCGAGGGCGTTTTCGAAAATCGAGCGGTAGCGCGCTTCCGCGCGCGCGAGCATCGTGGTCGCCTCGCGCCGGTAGATCGCGGCGGCGGCCTGGCCGGCGACGAAGACGAGGAGGCGTTTGTCCTCCTCGGTGTAGGCGTGCGCGTTGTGGTAGTCCTGCACGGCGAGCACGCCGATGCTGCGGCCCTCGATGAGGAGCGGCGCGCCGAGCCACTGCGCCGACGGCCGGCCGGAGGGCACGTAGGCGCCGCGGCCGCTGATGCGGGCGATGATTTCCTCGTTGGTGCCGAGGAGCGGCTCGCGCGTCTCGATCACGTATTCGGTGATGCCGTTGCGCGGCGGGCGGGCGGGCGGATGGGGCGAGGTCTCGTCGACGAAATACGGGAACGACAGGAGCGTGCGATCGGCGTTGAGCATCGCGACGTAGAAGTTTTTCGCCGAGATGAGGCCGCCGAGGATGCGGTGCACCTCGCCGAGGAGCGCGAGCAGATCGTCGCTGCCGAGGGCGGCCTGCGAGATGGCGTAGGTGGCGGACTGGATCTGATCGCGGCGGCGGCGCTCGGTGATGTCGATGCCGACGGTGAGGATGCAGGGGCGGCCGCCGAGCTCGATGAGGTCGGCGTTGACGAGGAGCGTGCGCACGACGCCCTGCTGGCTGCGAAACTCCGCCTCGAGATCGCGGATCTGGCGGTCGGCGCGGATGCGGCGGAGAAACTCGTCGCGTTGGTCCGGGCGCAGCCAGAGGCCGAGCTCGGCGGTGGTGCGGCCGACGGCTTCTTCGCGCGTGTAGCCGGCGCCGCGCGCGAAGGCGGGGTTGATCTCGATCAGCTTCCCGTCGACGGCGCTGGCGATCGACATGAGGGCGGGGCTGGAGTGGAAACTTTTTTCGAAGTAGGCCTGCGACTCGCGTTGCGCGGCCTCGGCGCGGCGGCGGTCGGAGAGATCGCGCAGGTAGGCCGTGAAAAACGGTTCCTTGCCCGTCGCATCGATGTGCGTGATGGCGAGCTCGACGGGGAACTCATGGCCGTCGGCGTGGAGCGCGGTGATCTCGATGCGTTGGCCGATGACGCCGGAGCTTTTGCCGGAGCCGACCATGCGTTTGAGGCCGGCGCGGTGGCGTTCGCGCATCGAGGGCGGGACGATGAGCTCGGCCATCTCGCGGCCAAGGGCGCGCTCGCGCGGGTAGCCGAAGGTGCGGACGGCGGCGGCGTTGAAATCGACGATCTTGCCCGCGTGATCGATGGTGACGATGCAGTCGAGCGCGGCGTCGAGGATCGCGGTGAAGCGCGTCTGGAGGCGGGCGACGATGTCCTCGCGGAGGTAGGCGGTGAAAAAGATTTCGTTCCCCACCTCGACCTTGGTGATGGTGAGCTCGACGGGAAACTCGGAGCCGTCGGCGCGCATGGCGTGGACCTCGATGCGGCGGCCGACCATGCCGATGCCGGTGCCGGAGGCGACCATGTGGGCGAGGCCGGCGCGGTGGCGCGCGCGCATGGCGGGCGGCACGATGAGCTCGGCCATCTCGCGCCCGAGCGCGGCGGCACGCGTGTAGCCGAAGGTGCGCTCGGCGGCGGCGTTGAACTCGATGACGCGCCCCGCGGTGTCGATGGCGATGATGCAGTCGAGCGCGGCATCGATCAGGGCCTTGAGGTGTGCGGGGAGCGTGGGGAGCGCGGTCGCGGGAGCGGGGTCGGGCGAGGGATCGGGAGAGGGCGCAGGGTGGGGAGGCATCGGGGGAGCGGCGCTACGGACAAAGCAGATCGCGATGGGCGAGCGCAATCACGCGCTGCGCGGCGCGGGGTTCGTTTCAGCCGGCGTGCGCTCGCTTCCGACCCGTAGGGCCGGCGCTCGCCGCCGTGCCGACGCGCCGCACGCTGGCGTCGTCGACGTCGCGTGCGCGTCGCCCGCTCGATCGCGCCAACGCGTGCCAACGCGTGCGTCCGCGCAGCCGCGTTTCTGTGTGGAAACGCCCATCCGTCCGCCGATCTCCGTGAAAAACGCGACGGCATGCCGGCAAGCGGCAGCCCTACAAAGGCGGGAGCGTCCGGGCCTTGGGGATCAGACCGCGACGGCGAGGATGACGGCGAGCACGGCGGTGGTGGCGGCGGCAAACGCGAAGGCGACGCGGAAGAGGTGGCGGTGTTTCATGGTGGCGGGGGGCGGTGGTTCACGCGGCGGCGGCGATCGGGCGGGCGCGGCGCGCGCCCTCGATCATCGTGGCGGCAAAGAGCGCGTAGGTTTTTTCCCAGGCGAGGCGCGTGGCGGGCGTGAAGTCGGCGCCGAGGGCTTTCTCGAGGGTCCAGAGGAGCGCGGTGCCGACCTTGGCGTAGTGTTCCTCGCGGGCGCCGGCGGCGCGGTGTTGGGCGCCGAGACGGTGGATGGCGGGGCGGAGGGTGGCGAGGCGTTCGAGCGAATGGACGGCCAACGCGAGCGCCTGCATGAGCTTCTCGCCCTGGTCGGCCATGTCGCCGCGAAACAGCGGGCGGAGCGCCGGCGCGAGTTCGAAGAGGCGCGCGTAGAAGAGCGCGGTGGCGGGCGCGGAGACGCGGAGGAGTTGGCGGAAGGAGTGGCGCACGAGGTTGATTTCGGCGGCGTGCATGGCGGGGAGGGCGGTGGGGGACATGGGGCGAGCGGGCGGGGGTTGGGATTTTCGATTTTGGATTCTCGATTTTCGATTGGGGCGGCAGTGCGAGAGGGAGTGGCGTGGCGGAGGTGGCGGTGGAGTGCGGCCATCATGCCACGCGGCGGCGACGCGCGCTATGGGCCGGCGGGGGTGGGCCGAACGGCCCACGGCGAAACGCGCGCGTGGCGAGCCGGGCGCTTTACTTCGCGCGCGGCCCGCGACAATCCTCGCCGCCGTGAAACGGATTCTGGTGATCGACGACGAGGCGCGGATGCGGGACTACGCGGTGGAACTGCTGCGACTGGAAAACTACGAAGTCGTCGAGGCCGCCAACGGCCGCGCGGGTGTCGCCGCCGCGCGCGCCACGCCGCCCGATCTGATCCTGTGCGACATCACGATGCCCGAGATGAACGGCCACCGCGTGCTCGAGGCGTTGCGCGCGGATCCGCGGACGGCGCACGTGCCGTTTATTTTTCTCACGGGCTGGGGCGAGAAGGACGACGTGCGCGCGGGCATGAATCTCGGCGCCGACGACTACCTCGTGAAACCGGTGGCGCCGGCGGATCTGTTTGCGGCGGTGGGCGCGCGGTTGCGGCGCGCCGCGAGCGCGGGCGCGGCAGCCGGTGCGAACGCCGGCGTCGCGGCGAGCGAGCCGACGCCGGGCCGGCTGGAAAAACTCGGGCTCACGCCGCGCGAGGCGGAGGTGTTGTTCTGGGTGGCGCAGGGCAAAACGAATCCGGAAATCGCGACGATCCTGGGCATCGGGTTGACCACGGTGAAGAAACACCTGGAGGCGACGTTCGCGAAACTCGGCGTGGAAAACCGCACGAGCGCGGCGGCGGCGGCGCTGGAGCAGTTGCGGTAGCACGGTGGGCGAGCGCGGCGAATCTACGCGGTGCTCGGGGGCGGGCGAAAAAAAGCCCGCAGGCCGGAACCTGCGGGGGGCCGACATGGCGCGGTAACAAAGTCCGGCACACGTTCGGGGATGACGAGGCGGAGAAACGCGCGCGGGGGTCGCGTGTCAACTTCGCGGGCGTGGAAAAATCAAGGCCGACGGGAGGCGGTGCGCTGATCGAACGCGGCCGGAGGGGCTGCGGCGGCCGTCCGTGGGAGGCGGGGACCACGCGCGTCGCCGCGCGATGCGCTACCGCTGGTGTTTCAACAGCCACGCGTAGAGCGCGGGGTTGTTGTAGGTCTCGGTCCACGAGTCGTGTTTCGCCTCGGGGTAAACGGTGAGCTGCACGTCGGCCACGGCGGCGGTTTTCAACGCGGCGACCATCGTCTCCGATTCCGCGAGCGGCACGGTCGGATCCTTCGCGCCGTGAAACGCCCAGACACCGAGGCTCGTGAGCGCGGCCTTTTTCTCGCCGCGCGCCGAGCGGCGCACGTCGGTGGCGCTGCCGCCGCCGCAGATCGGGGCGATGGCGGCGAAGCGCTCGGGGAATTTCATCGCGACGCTCCATGTGCCGAAGCCGCCCATGCTCAGGCCCGTAAGATAAATCCGGCGCGGATCCACCCTGTGTTTCGCGGCGATCTCGTCGACGAGCGCGAGCACGGCGTCGTCTTCCCAGGATTTGCCGGCGGGGCATTGCGGCGAGACGACGATGAATGCCGACGCGAGCCCGGCGGCGGAGATCTCGCGCGCGGCGCGGGCCTCGGGTGTCTCGGCGGGCGCGGCGACGGACGGGCCGCCGACATCGGCGGCGGAGCCGGGCGTGGGCGCGCCGGTGGGCGCGGCGACGGCGGCGGGCGGCGTGGCGCGCAGGAGTTTCGGCGGGCCGTGCACGGCGACCTTCCACGGATCGGCGCCGCGTTCGCCGGAGCCGTGGAGAAACACGAGCAGCGGCCACGTCTTTTCCGCCGTCGTCGCGTAGTCCGTGGGCAACGCGAGCAGGTAGGTGTAGCCGACGGTTTTGGTGATCGTTTTTTCGAACGAGGCGACGGTCTGTGACTCGGCGGCGAGCGCCGCGGGGGCGAAAACGCCGGCGAGCAGCGCGGCGGAAACGAGGAGCGGGGTGGGGCGCATGGGGCGGAGCGTGGGACAACGTCGCCGCGCGTCGAGTCGCGACTCGACCCGACCGCCGGCCGCGCGGCCCGCGTATTTCCTTGAGCGGGCGGCGCGCGGGTGTTGCCTCGCCGCACCCGTTCGCCGGCGCACCACCCGCCGGCCACTCGCACACCAAGACCACCCCATTCGGCCTCGGCGCTCCGCCATCGCGCGGCGCGCGCGATCGCCTCACCCCTCCCCCGATGAAAACCGCTCCGTTGTCCCGTTCTCTCCGCGCTGCCCTCGCCTTCGCAACAGCCGCGCCCGTCCTCGGTATCGCGTCACTTGCTCTGGCCCTCGGCGGGCTTGCGCCCGCCCTCCGCGCGCAGGCCACCGCCACCGGCGCGATTGAGGGGCGGGTGTTCAACGCGAGCCGCGGCGAATACGTCGCCAAGGCCCTGCTCACCATCGAGGGCACGAAACAGGAAACGCTCACCGACGAGACCGGCCAGTTTCGCCTCGCGGGCGTCCCCGCCGGCCCCGTGCGGTTGCGCGTGTTTTTCACCGGCATCACGCCGCACACGGAGACGCTCACCGTCGTCGCCGGCGAGACCGCGCAGCGCGACATCACGCTCCTCGGCCAGCCGCCGGCCGCGCGCGGCGGCGGAAAAACCGCCGCCGGCGACGTCGTGCAGCTCGACGCGTTCAAGGTCAGCTCCTCGAAGGAAATGGAGGGCGCCGCCATCGCGATCAACGAGCAGCGCTTCGCGAAAAACATCATGAACGTCGTCTCCGCCGACGAGTTCGGCACCATCGCGGACGGCTCGATCGGCGAGTTCATGAAGTTTCTCCCCGGCATCACGAGCGACTACACGGGCGGCGACGCGCGGCGCTTCTCCATCGGTGGGGCCTCGGCGGACAACACGCCGATTTCGCTCGGCGGGTTCGACATGGCCAGCGCCGCCGGCGCGGGCACGCGCCGCGCCGTCGAACTCGATCAGGTTTCCATCAACAACATCGCCCGCATCGAGATCAGTAAGTCCAACACCCCCGAGTCGCCCGGCACCGCGTTGAACGGCTCCGTGAACTTCGTGCCGCGCGGCGCTTTCGAGCGCAACCGCCCGATCGTCAACTACAGCGTCTCCTGGCTGATGAAGGATGCCGAGCGTGCCTTCCTCCACCGCTCGCCCGGCCCCGGCTGGGGTGAGATGACCTATAAGATTCATCCCGGCTACGACGTTTCCGCGATCGTGCCGGTGAACCGGAATTTCGGTTTCACGCTGTCGGCCGGCTACTCGCTGCAATATACGCCGCAGAGTAACACCGCCATGCAGTGGATCGGCGCGGCGGTCGCCTCAAACGTCGCCTCAAATATCACTACCGGCCGCCCCGCCACCACGCCGCAAAACCCCTACCTCGGCATCTTCTCCTGGCGCGACAGCGGCAAGGACACCGACCGCCACTCCGTCTCCACCACGATCGACTGGCGGCCGTTTGGCGCGCGCCATGACCGGCTGAGCCTCGGGTTCCAATACGGTTTCCTCCGCGAGCACTTCGCGACGCGCACGCAGACGTTCACCATCAACCGCGTCTTCCCCAACAACTGGGGCCCCGGCCACACGTGGGGGCAGCCGAGTATTTTCAACGCGACGACCAGCACCAACTCCGGCCAGGTCACCATCGGCAACAACGGGCGCATCCGCCCTGGCCGCACCTTCTCGCCCTCGCTGCGCTGGCTCCACGACGGCCCTATCTGGAAGGGTGACGCCGGCGTCGCCTACGGCAGCTCGCGCATCCACTATCAGGACATCGACAAGGGCTTCTTCAACGGCGTCACAATCCAGCGCAATAACGTCCAAATCCTCTTCGACGACATCAACTACCTGCGCCCCGGCAAAATCACCGTGCTCGATCCCGCCGGCCGCATCGTCGATCCCACGCGGCTCGAAAACTACTCCATCGTCAACGCCAACAGCGTCCGCCAGCGCACCTACGACACCACGCGTCAGGCCTACGCCAACGTGAACCGCGAGTTCACCGTCTTCGGCGTGCCGGTCGGCGTGAAGGTCGGCGCCGACGTCCGCACCAAGGTGCGCGACCTCCGCGGCGTCGGCACGGAGACCTACACTTACGGGCACCTTGAACAATTAAAATGTTGCGGCACAGATACTTGGCACTAGTCCTGCATCGTGTATGGCATGACGATTTACCAGTCGGGTTTTTTCGATGAAGCCGAACGTTTGGC
>JBEANZ010000749.1:0-7555 GCA_041165185.1 Verrucomicrobiota bacterium
GAGCGTGAAGAACCAGCTCGCGAAATTCCTCGAGTTCGACGCCGCGAAAACCCCGCGCGCCAACCCCGCGCGCCTCGTCAACAACGCCGACTGGACCGCCGGCGTGAGTTACCTCGAGTTCCTCCGCGACGTCGGAAAATTTTTCACCGTCAACTGGATGATCGCGAAAGACTCCGTGCGCTCCCGCATGGAGGATCGGGAGAACGGGATCAGCTACACGGAATTCAGCTACATGCTGCTCCAGGCGTTTGACTTCTACCATCTCAAGCACGCGCTGGGCTGCGACCTCCAGGTCGGCGCCACCGATCAGTGGGGCAACATCACCGCGGGCACCGAGCTCATCCGTAAGAAACTCGGCGCGCCCGCCTACGGCCTGGTGTTTCCGCTGCTCACGAAATCCGACGGCACGAAATACGGCAAGACCGCCGCCGGCGCCGTGTGGCTCGATCCGAAAAAGACGAGCCCCTACCGATTCTACCAGTTCTTCGTGAACGCCGATGACGCCGACGTCGGGAAGCTGCTCCGGGTGCTCACCTTCCTCCCGCGCGGGGAAATCGAGCAAGTCGAAGCGGAGCAGAAAACGAATCCCGGCGCCCGCGTCGCGCAGAAGACGCTCGCGCGCGAACTCACGACGCTCGTCCACGGCGCCGATGCGCTCGCCGCCGCGCTCAAGGCGAGCGAGATTCTTTTCGGCGGCTCGCTCGACGGCGTAACCGAGGCGGTTTTCAGCGATGTCGTGGGCGAAGTCCCGACGAGGGATTTCGAGAAATCAAAACTCGCCGCCCCCGGCGCGTCGCTGCTCGACCTGCTCGTCCACTCGGGCCTGTGCCCCTCGCGCGGTCAGGCGAAGAAAGACGTGGAAGGCGGCGGCATCTACCTGAACAACGTCCGCGTCGCGGAAACCCACCGCACCCTTACGGAGAGCGATCTCTTGTTTGGGCAGCACCTTCTCCTGCGCAAAGGGAAGCGGACCTATGCGGTGCTGCGGTCGGTTTAGCCGGTCCGGGAGGTTTGGCCGAAAGCGTGCCGGCGATGGCCCTGAGGCGAGTGCGGTAGGGTTGAATAACGGAAACGCGGCCGACTCTGCAAAGCGCGGTCGTCCTTGGTCTGGGCCGCGTCTGTGTCGGCTGACGACATGACGGTCGGAGTCGGCTCAGTTCGGCTCCGCCTTGGGCGGAGGAGGCGGGGCGACTTTCTCGAACGGGATCGTCCACGCGAAATCCTTTTCGCGAAACTCGATTTCCTGCGCCCAGAGATTTCCGGCGACGTGCGTGAGGCGCGCGGAATTCGGCGTGAGGGGAAACTCGAATTTCGGCGCGTAGCCTTCCGGCACGAGGAAGAACGCGCGGTTGTTCACGCCGGCCATGCGCGAAAATTTTCCGGACAACGTGAGCGTCGCCGCGTCCCAGCGCAGCGCCTTCGTCTCGTGGTAGCCTTGCAGCACGTGCATGTCGGTGCCGATGAGCTGCGGCGCGCCGGTCACGCGGCGGATCGAGAGGATGCGCGACGACTCGGGTGGCACCACGAGTTCGACGCTACCCTTGAGCACGCCGAGGAATTTCTCCTCCCAAAACTCGAAGACCGCATACTCGGCCTTCGCGTCGAGGCCGAGTTGGTCGAAGCGCACCCCGCGCGTGCCGGGTTTGTCGTCGAAGTTGAAGAGGCCGACGACGTCCCACGCCTCGACGGAATTTTTCGGCTTGAGGTTCCACACCGAGGGATTCTCGCGCTCGAAGAGATCGAGCGGACGCATCGGCGGATTTCCGGCGGGCATGCACTGCTGCATCATCCGAATCCGCGACGGCGGGAGAAACTGAAACTCGTCGCTCCACGAGATGCTCGCGTTGGCCAGCGTCATGATCGCGGCGCGCAGGCGGGCCTCCTCGACGCTCGCCTGCATTCTCATGCTCATGTCGCAGACTTCGCGTTGGTAGGCGCGGTCGTTGAGCCAGAAGGTCGTCGCGAGGATCGCGCCGTTTTCCTTGAGCACGCGAAACATCCCGGGCACGCCGGCGTCCGCCGTGTCCGCGCCGCCGTAGGAGCCGTCGGAGGAGCCGACGCTGAGGAGCGGCGGGGCGTTGCAGAAGCGCACCCACGCGTCGCCGGAGCCGAGGCGGATCGCGTCGAGCGTGCGGCGGAGCACGGTCCAGCCGGGCGTGGCTTCGGGGTTGAGCGGCAGCAAGTGCTCGCGCGTCTGCGAGCCGATGAAATCGATTTTGAAATAGCTCACGTCTTCGGCGGCGAGCCGGCGGAAAACATCCGCCACGTGTGCCGCCGCGGCCGGCTGCGTCGTGTCGAGCTGGTAGCAATTCGGAAAAGGCTTCCAATACCACTTCCAGTTCACGTGCGGCTGACCCTGCGGATTGCGCAACATCCACTCGGGATGGGTCTGGAAAAGTTCGCTCGTCGCCGCGACGTCCGTCGGCGACACCCACACGCCGAGCTTCATGCCGTGGCGCTCGCCCAACTCGCGCGCGAGCCATTTCAGGCCGTGCGGAAAACGCTCGTTCACGACCCAGTCGCCCGTGATGTCGGCGCGTTGCCAGCCGTGATCGACCTGCATGATGTTGAGGCCGAGCGGACCGAAGTGCTTCGCGGCGACGGCGGCATTCGCGAGAATGAGATCCTCGCTCACCGAGAGGCGGTGCGCATACCACGAACACCAGAGCGACACCGGGCCCGTGCGCGCGGGGAGGCGCGAGAGTTTCGCCATCGCGTCGCCGAGCGTCGTGAGCTGCGCGTAGGGATCGTCGCCAGCCATGAGGCAGACGCGCGCGAGCTCGAGCGTCGCGCCGGCGGGCAGCGTGCGGCCGAGGAAACGCGCATTGGCCTGCAACATCACGCCGCCGGTGCCGGTCGCAAATTTCGCCTCGAGCTCGGGCTTCGCCTCGTCGGCCTTCGCGTAGCCGACCGTCAACCCCGCGCCCGAAACCGGATCGCGAAACGCCATCACGCCGCTGCCGGAGTAGGTTTGCTCGGCGGGAAACTTCCCCGCGACCGCGACGGGCGACGGTTGCACGGCCATGTGGATCAGCTTCGCGCCATAGACGGCGGCGGGTGGCACGCTCGCATTTGCACCCGCGGTGGCGCTGGCGTGACCGAGTTGCCAGGAGGTCGCGTCGATGAGGCGCGTGACGCCAAGCTTCGCAGCGGTCGGGCCGCCGTTGACGATGCGCCCGCTGAGCGTGACGAGGCCGACGCCGCTTCCATCGTAGAGCCGAATCTCGCGCTCGACGCGCACGCCGGCGCCAGTGCGCCAGACCTGCCGGAATTCTTTTCCCGCACCGAGTTCGTCGGAAAAACTCCGCATTGCCGACTCGACGCTCGCTCCGATGATCTGCGCGCCGTCGCTCTCGACGCGAAGCTCCGCATCCCGAATCGCCGCGCCCTGCGCCCAGGTCGCCGACCATTTTCCGCTCGCCGGATCGATGGCGAGGCTGACGGCGGCGTTGGCGAGCGTGGCGTCGGCGGCGAGTCCACCGGCCACAGCGGTCGCGAGGACCGCACACACCAGCGCCGGGCGGAACAGGGGGATTTGCATCACGGCACGAAAATCAGCCGGGCAAGGAAGGCCAGAACAACGACGGGAGATTCGCGGACGTTAGCAGGATGCCGACGCGGCGAGAGGAGGGTCGCCGAGCCGGCGGGCGGTTCAGAAGGGCATCAGTCGAAGTGCGAGCGCGCGGTCCGCGAGCCACGCCGCGCCGAGCACGAGTAGGATCGCGGCGGTGGTGGCGCGGAATCTCTCCGCCCACACGCGGCTCGCGATCCAGCGCAGCACCGGCCAGCACGCCGCAGCGATCGCGAGCTGGCCGAGTTCCACGCCGAGGTTGAACGCGAGCAGGCTCCGCACGAGGCCCTCGGCCGGGAGGCCGAGTTCGCGTAGCACCGTTGCAAACCCGAAGCCATGGACCAGCCCGAGCGCGAAGGTGATCCGCCAGCGGTGGGAGTTCTCGTTATTACCGCGGAGGTTTTCCAGAGCGACCCACATGATGCTCGCCGCGATCGCGCTTTCGACGAGGCGCGAGGGCAGCGAGACGACTTGCAGGGCCGCAAGCGCGAGCGTGAGCGTGTGCGCGACCGTAAACGCGCTGATGATTTTCAACAGATCGACGAGGCGCCGCACAAACAGCTGCGCCAGCAGAAACGCGAGGTGATCGTAGCCGCGGAAGATGTGCGCGACGCCGAGCCGCACGTAGGCGCAAAACTGCTCCCACGCCGGCACCGCGTAGCCCGTATCGAAGAGGTAGTCGGGCTCGAGGCGGGTGAAGACGACGGGGTTTTCGCGAGCGTCCCAGACGAAGTTTCCGAGCACGGTGTGCCGCTCGCCGAAGTCGCGAAAAAAATCAAACGTGAGCGCGACCGCGTCGGGCGCGTGGAGCACCTCGTTGCGAAACGTGCAGGCGACGAGTCGCTGACCGAAATCGGCGGCGGGAAGGAAATCGCCCGCGTTGGCGGGCCACGCGAGCGGTGCGAACACGCCAAACGCGGCCTCGCGCTCGTTGAGTTCGGGAAAAACCGTGCGCCGAAGAAACGCCTCGATGGCCGGTGCCGCGGCGGCGAGTTCGGTAGGCGTTAGTTTTCCGTCCCGGTCCGCATCGAGCGGGGCGACGCGCGCGAGCGACGCCAGATCGAGCGTGAACGTGAACGTCACCGCCTCGCGGGCGATGGCGACGCGCGCATAGCTGGTGTCGGGCGTGTGGGCGCGGAGCGACGCGGCGCCCGCCAGCGCCGCGCACGCGGACAGCACTCGCCACAGGCGACCCCGGATCACTTCGCCGGCGTGTAGGTGATCCACATCGGGGAGACCCACACGAGTTCGCCGTCGGTCTGCTCGCCGCGCACGTAATAATAGCTCGTCGCGCCCGCCGTCGGCGACGGATCGGTCCAGGTGAGATCGACGGTGGGGGAGTGCGCGTTGGCGATGGGCAGCGGGATTTCCACGTCGTCTTTCACGAGGGTGACTTTCGCGAACGGCGCGGTGCCGACGAGTTTCAGGCGAAGCGTGGGCGGCGTGGTAATCGTGAATTCGTCGCCGAGCATGTGGTCGCGGTCGCCGGCGCGGCAGCGGAAGTCGGCGACGATGTTATCCGTCGCGGCGTAGGTGTGGCGCGCGCGCATCGCGGCGAGCAGCGCCTCGCGCGAGTGGTCGGCGGCGTAAACGAGCGCGTAGCTGATGTGCGTCGAGGTGTGATCGCTGCTCGCCTGGAAGGAGAAGCGGTAACCTTTCTTGAAGGCGAGATTGACGAAGCCCGCCGGACGCCAGCCGCCGATGGCGTCGCCCTCGGTGGGCGAGCGCGGCGCGCCGGGGCGCTCGTAGTTCTGGCGGCAGCCCTGGTAGATCTCGACCATGGGCTCGTAGAGCGGATGGTTGTCACGCCAGTCGGTGCCCATGTCGGTGGCGCTAGTGTGCGAAGCGCAGACGCCGTTAAACGTCTTGAGGTAGTCGTAGAGCATGAGCGTGTCGGGCGCGTGGCCCTTGCTCTCGATGGCGGAAATCGGGAGGCGCGGCAGCGTGCGCACGCCGCGCTGCGCGAAGACAACATTCCGGTGGCCCTCGGGATAACGCACGCTGCGTTCGTAGGTGAAGGGCGGATCGAAGCGGCCGGGGAGGCGGTAGGCGTCGGTGGTTTTCTGCACGATCCACCACGGGTATTCGCGGCCGGCGCCGTTGTCGTGATCGCCGTTGCCGAGCCAGTCCATGCCGGCGACGTCGATGGCGTAGCGCCACATATCCTCGACGGCGCCGTCGCCGCCGGCGTCGCCGCTGAGTTCGGTGTGGCGGTGAAACTCGCCGCGTTGGAGCACGAGTTTTTTCCCGTCGTAGTCGATCCGTTGTTCGCGTGCGCGGGCGATGGCGGCGCGTTCGGCGACGGTCGTGGCCGCGGGGGCGTTCGCGGCGGCGGGAGGATTCTTCGCGGCGACGAGTTTGAGCGCGATGGGGGCGGAATTCATCTCGAGGCGGCTCACGAAGATGTCGTTGTCAAACGGATCGCTGCCGCCGGCGAGGCCGTTGTTGGTGGCCGCCGCGCCGCGCGTGATGTGGCGGTCCTGACGATGGTCGCTGGAGTGCGCGACCACGAAGCCGCCGGCGGGATGCGCGGCGACGGCGGGGGAATTGTAGAGGAGGTTGTCGGAGTGGGGGAGGATAACGGGGCCGGTCCAGCGGTCGCCGTCGTAGAGCGCGGCGTAGTTGCTCCACACGGAGCCCATCGGCGGGACGTGAAATGTGCCCTCGCGGCTGCGCGCGAAGAGCCAGATGCGCCCGTCGCGATCGCAGGCGAGGCGGGCGATGTTGTTGAACGCAAACGCGCCCGCGACCTCGGCCTCCTCGCCGGCGACGCGGAACTCCCCCTCGGGGCGTTGCACGGGGAGCGCGCGCGGGCCGCGGCGCACGGTGGCGCCGGGGAGCGCGGTCGCGACGGCCTGCGCGGGCGCGAGCCACTGCCCGTCGGGCGCGAGCACGATCATCCCGATCTGGCGGTCGCGGTAGAGGCCGATGCCCTTGTCGCGCACGAGCGCGCCCCAGTCCTTGCCCCAGGACGCGCCGCTTTTTTCCCAAGCGATCCAGAGGCGCGATTGGAGATCGTAGGTGACCGCAGGGCGGGCCTCGTAGTCGATCGTGTTGGCGACGGCGCGGGGCGCGAGGGGCGCGCCGTCGGCGAACTCGCGCAGCCACACATCGTAGTCGCCCTTCTCATAGGTGTCCCACGCGATGGCGACTCGGCCCTTCGTCGTCGCGATGGCGGGCGACCAGCAGTTCGCCGTCTGCGTGCTGACGGTGCGCTCGGGCGTCCAGGTGCCGTCGGCGGCCTGGTGGCGCTCGACGATCACGAAGCGGTTGTCGCGCGCCGCTTGCCACGCGAGCCAGATGCGGCCGGCGGAATCCGTCGTGGCGACGGCGGAGTGATCGGTGCCGGGATGGTTCGAGAGATTGATCGGCGCGGCAACTTTTCCGGCGACGATGGGCGCGGCGTAGAGTTCGAAATTCGCGAGCGGTTGCGCGGGCCAGTTCTTGTTTTCCGACCAGAACACCCACGGGCGCTGTTGCGCGTCGAACGCGACCGCGCACTTGAACACGTCGCCGCCGCCCGCCGTCACTGCGACGGGCTCGGACCACCGGCCGTTTTGCTGGAGGCGAAACCACACGCGATCACCTCCGGGCCGCTTGGCGAGAAACGAAAAATCGGCGGGCGCCTTGTCCCATGCACGGGCGCGCTCGTCGCGATCGATGCCCGGCGTGTAGGTGACCCACGCGACGGCCGTCGTGCCGTCCGCCGCGACGGCGAGCGCGGGAAAATCATCATCGTCGCGCGTCGTGGTGAGCGCGCGCGAGGCGGCGACGCGCTCGATGTCCACGGCGCCGCCGAGCTCCTCGCGGACCTTGCCGTAGGGGATGTCCGCGAGCTTGAAGGAAAATTTCCCTTTCGCGGTCTCGATGCTCACGACCGACTGCTCGGTCACGCCTGTGAGGACGGCGAAGACGCCGTTGTCCGCGATGAGGCCGCCGGCGGCGCCGGCCTTCTTGCCCTTGGCTTTTTTCTGCGGGTTGTTG
>JBEANZ010000750.1:0-7175 GCA_041165185.1 Verrucomicrobiota bacterium
GTGGTTGGGTTCGCACTCTGTGACGAAACCGCCCGCGCGTTTATTCATTTTTCTTTTTCGCCTCGGGAAAAACTCACTCCGGCACGAGAATCACCACGCAGACCTCGCCCTTGTCGTTCCACTTGGGCCCGCCGAGCACCGAGGGTCGCCCGGGCGGCAACGCCAGCGCGGAAATTTTCCGGCCGCCCTCGAACCACGTCGCGCGCACCGCGCCGCCCTCGTTGACCAACACCACGCGGTGGTCGCGCGCGAGCGCCACCGCCGCCTCGCCGCCGGGCGCGACGGCCGCCGCGCCCTCGGCCACCAGCCGGTAGCTCTCGAAGCGCAGGATGCGTTTCAAGTTCGCCTCGTAGGGCGCGAGGCGCGGATCGGTTTTTCCCTTTTCGTTCGAGGCAACGACCATGATGGCGCGCACATGCGCGGCGCCGCCGGCCGCGGCGGCGAAGACGAGCGCCGACGCGGCGGCGAAGAGCGCGAGGGCGAGCAGAGGGCGGATGGTTTTCATAGGGTGGACTCCAGTTTTTGCGCCAGTTGCCGGCGCGCGTTAAACAGCCGGGACATCACGGTGCCCGGCCGACAGTTGATGGCACGGCCAATCTCTTCGTAGGAAAGGCCCTCGACCTCGCGCAACACGAGCACGGTCCGGTGTTTTTCCGGCAGCGCCGCGAGCGCCCGCTCGAACCGCTCCGCGCGCTCCGTGCGCTCGCTCCCGCCGCGCGGATCGCCGTCGGTCGCGACAGGCTCCGGGGCCGACTCCACGCTCTCGTCGTCGACGAGAAACGGCAGGAACCGGTGCAGCCACTTCGCGCGTTTCCGCCGCGCATCGATCGCGCGGCGCACGGCGATGGGATGCAGCCACGTGGAGAATTTCGCGTCGCCGCGAAACGTCCCGAGATTTTTCCACACCGCGAGCCACACCTCCTGCGCGACGTCGCGCGCCTCGTGCTCGTCGCGCAACACGCCGACCACCGTGCGAAAAACGCGCTCGTGATACGCACGCATCAGTTCGCCAAACGCCTCCGCGTCACCTGCCTGCGCGCGGCGCAGCAGCTCGGGCTCGTTGTCCAGCGGGAGGGAGGTCGCATCGGCGCGCACGGGAGTGGGAGACAGCGGGGCGGCGCGCACGGTTCCGCGACGGTCGACTCAGTGCGCCGCCTGCACCGCGCGCGGATCCGTGGCGGCGATGATCGCGCTCACGGATTTTTGGTTGAAGCCCTTGAAGCCGCCTTTGCGTTGCAGGTTTTCGAGGTGACTCCCGATCGCGCCGTCACGCCGGAAACCCGCCGCCTGCTCCGCCGTGATCAATTTCTGCTCGAGCAACGCCGCCACGCGCTCCGGGCGCACGCGCCAGCGCTCGCCCTCGGTGAACGCCTGCCGGAGAAACTCGAAATCCGAAAACGGCCGCATCGTCGCCACGCCCTCGCCCGCGAGCTGCTCGCGCAGCCGCGCGAAATCGAACCGCGCCTCGAGATGGTGCATCCCCGCCTGGAGAAAACTGTCGCCGTGCAACCCGCACCACAGCCCCACCGTGCGCAACGCCGGCGCGGGCGGCAGCCGCTGCGTTGAAAAATCAATCGTCGTCTCCTCCGGCATCAGGTCCACGTCGGCAAACACCACGATGCCCGCCACCGCCTGCTCGAGAATCTGCGCGCCCCAGCCCGCCTCCGCGCCCGCGAAAAACCGCTCGCGTTTCTCGAAGCCGAGCTTCGCCAAGAATTCCATCAGGTCCGCGAAGTGCGCCCGCGAACAGCGAAACGTGTGGTGGTCGTGATTGGCCCAGCCGAGGCCGAGCATGTCCTGCCGGCGCTTCTGCACGCGCCCCGCGCGATTCCGCGCCTCCCAAAACCGCCGCTCCTCCGCAAAGAACAACTCGCACGCCGCATCGCGATCCACGAGCGCGAGCACCGCGTCGAGCCGCGCGTGCGCGTGCGCCACGCCCGCCGTATCGCCGCCCTCCGCCAGCGTGAAATCGCGCCGACGCGTCCGCCACAGTTCCCGCGCCCGCAACGTCGCGCCCACAAAACTCGCCGCTGGTTCGCGCACCACAAAGCCGCGCGCCCCGAGCCGCTCGACCGCGAATAACTTCGCGCCGCCTTCGTCGCTCACGAGCGCCCGCCGCAACCGCGCGCCCCACGCCCCTTCGATCTCCGTCGCGCAGTCGTGCGCCGCCAAAAAATCCGCCAGCGACTCCACGCGAATCGCGAGCGAAAAGATCCGCAGTTGTAGGGCGGGGTCTCCCGACCCCGCCGTCGCGTTCGAGCGTGTTGCGCCGTTCGCGGCGGGGTCAGGAGACCCCGCCCTACAACGATCCGCCGCCACCAGCACCCACGGCATCATCGCGCGCGGATGCCAGAAAACGTTTTCCCCCGCCCCCGCCTCGACGCTCTCCTCGACAAACCCCGCTGCGCGCAGCGCCGCCACGTGCTCGCCGCCCACGACCAGATGATCGATCCACTCGAAAAAATCCGTCCCCGTCTCGTCGCGCATCCGCTCCGCGAGCCGCCGGGCAAAAACATTCCCGGCCAGAAACGCCGCGACGAGCCCGCCCACGACGCGCTCCGCCTCGTAGGCGAGCGGCCAGTCAAACGCGGCGGAGGCGGACGGAGCGGTGTTCGTGGCGGCACTCATGACAGTGCGCGCGAATCTGCCGCGTTTCCCTCGCGGTAGAAGGAAAAACCCCGCCGCGTGCGCCGCGTCTGACGAAGCCTCCATGACGCCCGCGCGCTTTACCTCGCAGGAAAAGTCCGCATGTTCCCGCGCGATGCCCGACGCCCCCGAACCTCCGCGCAAGACCTACGGCTTCAAGCCGCGCGAGTTCGACCGCGCCAACGCCCCTCGCCCCGAGGGTCCCGCCGATTTCGTCCCGCCCACGCCGGACCCCGGCGTCGCGCCGGCGCCTGTCGATCAGCGCATCGACGTCCGCGCCCTCATCCGCACCGGCGCCGCCCTCGACGGCCCGCTCGGCACCAACGCCGTGAAGAACCGCCCCAACGAGGTCCACGCCGTCCTGCGCGACAACCTTGCGCACGATCAGGCCGCCGGCCATTTCGATCTCGCGCCGAAACCGCGCCGACCCTCGCGGCGCAAGCGCGACTACTGGCTCGTCACGGCGCTCGTCAACGCCGCGCTCGTCGCCGCGTTTTTTCTCAATCCCATCTATGCCGGCGCCGGCATCATCCTCTTCAACGTCGGCTTCACGTGGGTCGTCTGGTTCGTGATGGACGACTACTGACTCACCGTGGGTCCGCGGGAGAACGCCGCTGTCCCGGCGATGGGAGCAACGCTGGCGGGCGATGGTGGCGACGCGAGAAATCGCGCCGCGTCCGCCGCGCTCACCGCTCGCGTCGCGCGAGCAGTTCCCAAATCAGCACCGCGGCCGCGACCGACACGTTGAGCGACTCGACTTTCCCGCTGCCCGGAATCGTGACGAGCCGCGAACACGCCGCGATCACCGGCGGCGCGAGCCCGTGTTCCTCGTTGCCCAACAGCAACGCCACCGGTTTCGGCGCCTCCTTGATCCGCGAATCCTTCACCGGCGCGCGCAACGCCGCCGCCCCGCGCGTCGCCGCGCCGATCACCTCGTAGCCCGCGCCCGCCAACTCGCGCGCCAGCGCCACGAGGTCCTTCGCCAGCCAGACGCTCACGTGCTCAAACCCGCCCTCGGCCACGCGATACGCCGCGTCCGACGGCCGCGCCGCCGTCGGATCGTCGGGCAGCACCACGTGCGGCACGCCGAAGAACGCCGCCGTGCGCGCCACCGCGCCGAGATTGTGCGCGTTGCCAATCCGATCAAGCACGAGCACGGCTTCGCCACGCTGCGCCCAGCCGCGCAACTCCGCCGCCGTCGGGGCGCGCGGCGGCATCGCGTGGACCACCGCGACAATCCCGCCGTGGTGGATCGAACCGGAAATTTTTTCCAACTCCTCGGGCTCCACCATCCGGTAGATTTTTTTCTGCGCCGCGAGCGCCTTGCAGAGCAACCCCACGCGCTGCCCCGTGGCATGATCGAAAAACAACCGCTTGAACGACCCCGGATCGCGCGCGAACCGCGCCTTCACCGCCGCGAGCCCGCACAGCCGCAACTCGTCATGCCGCGCCGGTGCGCTCCGCGTGCCCGCCGGCTCCGCGCGCTCGTCCCCCGCCGCGCCATCGCCGGACAGGCGCGCATCAGGCGCGCCCGCCGGGTTCGCCTCGTGGGCAAACGCCGCCGCGCGCACCGGCCCGCGACCGCCGGAGTCCCGTGCAGACGCGGGTGCGGACGCGCCGAAGTCCCGCGTGGACGCGGGCGCGACATACGCCCGCGTGTCCGCCGCCGGCGACTCGCGCCCCGCGCCACCCGCCGCGCGTGGCGCGGCGGGCTGCGGCCTCGCGCCGCGATACTCGGTGGCGCCTCGCGGCCGCACCGCGCCCGACGGCGCGACAAACTCATCCGACCGCGGCGCCGGCCGGGAAGAAAAACGATCGCGCGGATCAGGACGGGAATAGTGAGCCATCCCGCACCGTGACACCGCCCCCGCCCGGAAACCAAACAAAAGCGCGAGGGCGAATCATCGGTGCATCGCCCGGCTGATAGTCGTAGTGCGGGCCGAGCCGCTGTCGGAGCGGCGGCTTTCCAGCCGCCGAGCTCGGGCGGTTGGAAAGCCGCCCCTCCGACGGGCCGTCATCGGATATTTTTCCGGAGACGAGCGGCGATTGCCTCTCGCCTCGGAATTCGGTCGCGCTATTCGCTTCATGCCATGCCGCGTCCCCTCACGCTCCGCCTCCTGCAGTCCGAAGCCGCGCAATTCGCGAAGTGGCAGTCGGCCCGGCCCGTGCCCGCGTTGTTCGGGACGACGGACGGCAAGGCGGTGGGCACCCACGTCGAGCACGAGTTTCAGTCCCGACTCCAGCGGAAGTTCTCCTATGATCGGGGCAATTCGGCGAAGGGCATCGACTTTCCGGCGCTCGATGTGGACCTAAAGGTCACGAGCATCCGTCAGCCGCAGTCGTCGTGCCCGTTCCGCAGCGCACGCCAGAAAATCTACGGCCTCGGCTACTCGCTGATCGTGTTCGTCTACGACAAGCGCGACGACGCCAAGGCGCGTGCCGCGCGGCTCGAGATCCAGCACACCGTCTTTGTGGACAAGACGCGCACCGCCGATTTCCAAACCACCACCGGCCTGCGCCGGCTCATCGAGAACCACGCCAACCGCGACGACATCCTGGCGTTTTTCGAGGAGCGGTTGCTGCCCGTCGCGGACGCCGAGGCCATCGTGCTCGCGGACGAAGTGCTGGCTCATCCTCCGCTCGTCGGCTGCCTGACAATCTCGAACGCGCTCCAGTGGCGGCTGCAATACAGCCGTGCGATCGAGCAAGCCGGCAGCGTCGACGGAGTGGTTCGGCTGACTCTCCCATGAAGAGCGCGGCCAAAGTTGAATTCGGCGATTTCCAAACGCCATTGCCGCTCGCGCGCGAAGTTTGCGGTTTGCTCGGCGCGCTCGGGATTGCGCCCGACACCATTGTCGAACCCACGTGCGGCGCCGGGGCTTTTCTCATCGCAGCGGCGGAGGCGTTCCCCGCGGCGCGCTTAATCGGTTTCGAGATCAACACGGCGCACCTCGCCGCCGCACAAGCTAACTTGTCATCCACAGGCCACGCTCACGTTGAGGTGAGCCAACAGGATTTCTTCTCGCACGATTGGGACGCGGAGGTGCGTGAACGGGGCCACGTGCTCGTCCTCGGCAATCCGCCGTGGGTCACCAGCGCCGCCGTCGCGGCCGTGACCGGCACGAATCTCCCCGCCAAGCAGAATATCTACGGACTGCGCGGACTCGCTGCGAAAACCGGCAAGGCGAATTTCGACATCGCCGAATGGATGCTCGTCCGGCTGTTGCAGGCCCTGCGCGGACGCGCCGCCACCATTGCGGTGCTCTGTAAGTCGGCCACCGCTCAGAAAGTCCTCCGTCACGCTTGGCGCAGCGACCTCCGCGTAGCGGCTGCGTCGCTCTACTCCATTGACGCCGGGGCGCACTTCGACGCCGCCGTCGAAGCGTGCCTGCTCGTGGCGAGCCTTGGCGCTGCGGGCCCGGCCGAGGCCAAGGTTTTTTCCGATCTCAAAGCCATCGCTCCCACGCACCGCTTCGGCGTCGCGGGAAAAGGTCTCGTCGCCAATTTGGACACCTACGACCGCTTTCGGCATTTTGAAGGGCTGTGCCCGTATCAATGGCGCTCCGGAGTGAAACACGATTGCGCCCCGATCTTGGAGCTGCAGCCGCTCGAGGACGGAAGCTTTGCCAATCAGCTCGGCCAAACCGTCACCGTTGAAGCCGCGATGCTCTATCCGCTGCTCAAGGGCACCGAGTTGGCCCGACGCGGCGCGCAAGCGACACGCCGCGTGCTGTTGCCGCAGACTCGGCTCGGGGACGACACTGCCGCGCTGGCCCGCACCGCGCCACTCGCGTGGAACTACCTCCACACGCACCGCGCGGCGTTTGCCGCCCGGAAAAGTTCGATTTACGCCAAGGGACCGGCCTTCGCGATTTTTGGCATCGGCGACTACACATTCTCGGAATGGAAAGTCGCCGTCTCAGCCCTGCATCGCCCGGCCAAGTTCGTGGTCATCGGCCCGTGGCAGGGTCGCCCGGTCGTGTTCGACGATACGTGCTACTACCTGCCGTTTTCCCACGAAACCGAAGCCCGCGTCGTCGCGGAAATTCTGAACTCCCGCCCATGCCAGTCGTTTCTCGAGGCGCTGATTTTCCCCGGTTCGAAACGCGCCGTGACGGTCGAACTCCTGCAACGGCTAAACCTGAGCACGCTCGCCCACGCTGCCGGTATGGGTGATCGCTGGGAGCAAAGCCGCCAAGCCGACCGCGACACCGATCAGCTCCCCTTACTTCTGTGCGACGAGCGTGAGTCTGAGCCCGCCGCGGTGGCGTGAGGCTCAGCCCACTTCCCCCACCGCCGTAAACTCCTCCCGGTCGTGGTAGAGTTGGCGCACGCGGAAGGCCGGGGCGTGCTGCGCGAAGGGGGAGTCCGGGGCGCGCAGTTCGCGCAGGAGCGCCACGGCGTCCACGCGGCCGAACTTCAGGTTGATCACGCAACGCCGGCACCAGCCACGGCCGAGCCACGGGGCCACGATGTGTTGCAGCACGTGGTGCGGTTCCTCGAGCAGGTCGCAGAAGAGCCAGTCGAAA
>JBEANZ010000751.1:0-3962 GCA_041165185.1 Verrucomicrobiota bacterium
CGGGCATCGCACCGAGCAGCAGCGCGAGGTTGTTGTGCGCCTCGGCGAGGTCGGGGCGGAGCCGCAGCGCCTCGGCGTAGTGGTGTGCGGCGTCGGCCTGTCGGCCGGGCATCGCGCCGAGGAGATTGGCCCGCTCGTGGTGCGCTTCCGCGTAGTCGGGTTTGAGGCGCAGCGCCTCGGCATAGTGATCGAGCGCCTCGGCGCGGCGCTCGGGCTGCGCGGCGAGCAGGCGCGCGAAATTGAAATGCGCCCCGACGAACTCGGGCTTCAACCGGAGCGCCGTCGCAAAATGTTCCGCGGCCTCGGCCTCGCGACCCGGCAGCGGGGCGAGGAGCGAGGCCAGGTTGTTGTGCGCCTCGGCGTGGGCGGGATCGAGGCGCAGTGCTTCGGCGTAATGGGTCCGCGCCTCCTCCTGCCGATCCGGCAGCGTCGCGAGCAGCGCGGCGAGGTTGTAGTGGCCGGCGGCGAAGTCGGGTTTGAGCCGGAGGGCCTCGGCGTAGCGGCTCAGCGCCTCGGCCTGACGGCCGGGGATCGTGGCGAGGAGGTTGGCGAGGTTGGCGTGCGCTTCGGCGTAGTCGGGCTTGAGCCGAAGCGCCTCTTCGTAGTGTCGCAACGCGTCCGCCCGCCCGTCGGGCTCCCGGGCGAGCAGCGCGGCGAGATTGTTGTGGGCCTCCGCGTGCGCGGGCTTGAGGCGCAGCGCCTCGGCGTAGTGGCGGATGGCTTCGGTTTGGCGGTTGGGTTCGGCCGCCAGCAGCGCGGCGACCCCGAGGTGGGCGTCGCCAAGTTCGGGTTTCAGTCGCAGCGCCGCCGCGTAGCTTTCCAGCGCCGTCGCCTCCCGGCCGGGCATCGTCGAGAGCAGCAATGCGAGGTTCTTGTGGGCGTCCGCGTAGTCCGGCCAGAGCCGCAGCGCGGTGAGGTAGTGCGCGCCCGCCTCGGATCGGCGCGCGGGGTCTTCGGCCAGGGCGACGGCGAGATTGTTGTGGGCGCGCGGCGAGATCGGGAGTTTCGCGACGGTGTCCGTCCAGAGGCCGAGCACGCTTTGAAAATCCCGATTGCGCCGCACCGTCGCCACCGTGGCGGCGACGATCACGACCGCGCAAATCCCGCGCGCCACCGCGCGGCGCGCGAGCCGATGCACCGCCAACACCACCAGAGCGACCACGCCGGCGAGCGGCAGGTAAACGCGGTTCTCGGCCATCGTCGCGCCGACCACCGGCACGACGCTCGAGGCCGGCGCCAGCAACACGAAGAACCACGCCGCCGCGAATCCCACGCCCGGGCTGCGCACCCACGCCCACGCCGCCGCCGCGATCGTGCCGGCGAGCATCAGCGCATACGGCCAAGCTCCGCCGATCGAGGTGATGATCGGGCTGCCGTAGTCGAAGATCAGCGGGTGCGGCCACACGCTGAGGCGCAGGTAGAGTGTCACGGCCTTGCACTGCGTCAGCGCGTAGTGCCACGACGAAAGACCGATGCCGAAGCCCACGCCGCGGCGCTTCACGTCGATGAGCAGCCAGGCGGTTAACAGCCACGTCGCCGCCAGCCCGGCGTAGAAAATCCGTCGCCGCCCCAGCGCCGCGCGAAACGAGCCCGCGACAAACGTCCGATCGTAGAGCCACACGATCAGCGGCGCCGCCACGATGATCTCCTTGCTCAACGCGCCGAGCGCGCAGGCGGCGACGGCGGCCGCGTGCCACCACCGCGTCCGTCCCTCCAGCCCACGGACGAATCCATAGAGCGTGAGCAAAAAAAACAGCGCCATCAGCGACTCGGAGCGTTGCGAGAGATAGCTCACCGTCTGCGTGCACAGCGGATGCACGCCCCAGAGCAGCGCGATGGTCGCGGCGAGGCCGTCGGCGTCCGCTCCCCAGCGCGGCCCGAGCGCCGGCCCGCGCAACGTGCGGCGCAGGACGCCGCCCAACGCGAGCGTCGCCGCCACGTGGATCGCGACGTTGACGAGGTGGTAGGACCACGGCGCGGTCCCGCTGATCGCGTGGTTGATCGCGAAGGTGAGATTCACGAGCGGCCGGCCGGCGGTGGGCGAGTCGGCCGGCGGGCTCAGCACCGCGCCCGGCGGCCAGAGGCGGCGGATGGACGGGTTTTCCGTAATCGCTGGGAGGTCGTCCATCAGCAGCGGGCCGTGCAGCGCTCCGGCATACGGTAGCAGCACGGCCGCCGCGACCGCGACCCACAGCCACGGCCGGGCGGGCGGCCGGCTGGGTGCGGGGGCCGGCGCGGGGGCCTGGGGAGCACACGTCGTCATTCGTTCGGCAACGTCCCACGCCGACACCCGCCCTCGGTGGAGTCGAATTTTTTCCGCCCGCGCGCGCCGCGATTTTGTCCTCGCTACGGGCCGTGCGCCCCGCGCTACCTTGCGCCCCCTCCCATGCGCCTGCGCAAACTCACCCTGCGGCACTTTCGCAACGTGGGCTTCGCCGCGCTCGAGTTCTCCGGCCGCCAGCAGTTTCTCCTCGGCGGCAACGGTCAGGGGAAAACCAGCCTGCTCGAGGCCGCCGGGCTCATCACGGCGCTGCGCTCGTTTCGCACCACCGAGCAAAAGCAGCTCGTGATGCACACGCAGCACACCGCCGCCGTCGCGTGCGTCGTCGACCACGATCGCGAGGGCGAGACGCACCTCACCATCAAGCTGCGCCACGGCGACAAGGAACTCTGGTCCGACCAGACGCGCGTGAAGCGCCTCGCCGACCACCTCGGCAAATATCCGACCGTGGTGTTTTCCTCGCAGGATCTGCAGCTCGTGCGCGGCTCGCCCGCCGGTCGTCGGCGCTGGCTCGATCTGACGCTGGCGGCGGTGGACGCGGACTACTTCCGCGCGCTGCAAACGTATTCCCGCGCCCTCGCCGAGCGCAACGCGCTGCTCAAAACCGGCCGCGCGGTCGAGGCGGAGCTCGCGGCTTTCGAGCAGACGCTCGTGCCGGCGGCCGCCACGCTCATCGCGCTCCGCGCGGCGGGCTTGCGCGCGCTCGGCACGGCGGTGACGACGGGCTACGCGAAACTCTGCGCCGACGCCGAGTCCGCGAGCCTCGGCTACGAGCCGAATTTCCCCGACGCCTCGGCGGAATCGCTGCTCGCGCGCCTCGAGGCCGGGCGCGAACGCGACCTCCAGTTTCGCACGACGCTCGTCGGGCCCCACCGCGACGATTTTAGTTTCACGGTGCGCCACACGGCCGCGAAGGAGTTCGCCTCGGAGGGCCAGCAACGCTCGCTCGTGCTGGCGTTGCGCCTCGCGCAGGCCGCGTGGTTTCACGAGCGCAGCGGCGTGCGCCCCGTGCTCCTCTGCGACGACGTGCTCGGCGAACTCGACCCCGCGCGCCGGCGCCGGTTCTGGGCCGCCATCGATCCCGAGTCGCAGGTGATCGCGACGGGGACGAGCTTGCCGGAGGCGGAGCTGGGTGCGTGGCAGGTGTTTGCGGTGCAGGACGGGGATTTTGTCGAGCAGGCCGCCGTCGCGGCGGGCGCGTGAATTTCTCACCGGCCGACTGGGCGCTCGCGGTGGCGGCTGCGCTGATCGTTGGCGTGTCGAAGGCCGGCATCGGCGGGCTCGGCCTGCTGGCGGTGCTGATTTTCACGCACATCATGCCGGCGAAACAGGCGACCGGGATGGTGCTGCCGTTGCTCTGCGTCGGCGACATCGTGGCGACGCTCGCGTATCGGCAACACGCGAACTGGCGCCACATCTGGCGGCTGTGTCCGTGGGCGGTGGCCGGCGTGATCGGCGGCTACTTCGCGCTGGGCCGCATCGACGAGCGGCAGGCGCGGCTGATGATTGGCGGCATCGTGCTCGGGCTCGCCGCGATGCACCTCATCCGCCGGCGGTTCGCGGGCCACGAAGGGGAACTCGGCGCCTGGGCCGCGCCGGTGATCGGCGTGCTGGCGGGCTTCACGACGCTCGTGGCCAACGCCGCCGGGCCGCTCATGGCGGTCTACCTGCTCGCGATGCG
>JBEANZ010000752.1:0-6401 GCA_041165185.1 Verrucomicrobiota bacterium
CTTTGTCGTCGTTGACGAGGCCGGCGATGATCTCGGAGGAGGCGGTCGGGATCTGGCCCGCGTAAACGGTGCCGGCCGTGCCGTCGATCGAGAGGAACTCGCCTTCGCCGTAGGTGGTGCCCGCGACGGTGACGGTCTTCTTGTCGTAGTCGACCTGGAGCGCGGCGGCGCCGCAGACGCAGACCTTGCCCATCTGCCGCGCGACGAGCGCGGCGTGCGAGGAGACACCACCGCGCGCGGTGAGAATGCCCTCGGCGGCGATCATGCCGCGGAGATCTTCCGGCGAAGTCTCGACGCGGACGAGGAGAACTTTCTCTCCCTTCGCAGCGGCGGTGACGGCGCGGTCGGCGTTGAAATAAATTTTGCCGGTGGCGGCGCCGGGGCCGGCGGGGAGGCCCGTGGCGATGACCGTGGCTTTTTTCACGGCCGCGAGATCGAAGATCGGGGCGAGGAGCTGGTCGAGCTGATCGGCGGGGTTGCGCGTGATCGCGGTCTGCCAGTCGATGAGCTTTTCCTTCACCATATCGACGGAGAACTTCAGCGCGGCGGCGGCAGTGCGCTTTCCATTGCGCGTCTGGAGCATGAACAGCTTGCCTTCCTGAATCGTGAACTCGATGTCCTGAACGTCCTTGAAGTGCTTCTCGAGCGTGGCGCGAACTTTCAGGAGTTCGGCGTAGGACTTCGGCATCACGTCCTTCAGTTTCAGGACGGGCTCGGGCGTGCGGACGCCGGCGACGACGTCTTCGCCCTGCGCGTTCACGAGGAACTCGCCGTAGAATTCGTTGACGCCGTTGGCGGGATTGCGGGTGAACGCCACGCCGGAGCCGGAGGTGTCGCCGGTGTTGCCGAAGACCATGGCCTGGACGTTGACGGCGGTGCCCCACTCGGAGGGGATGTTGTATTTCGCGCGGTAAACCTTGGCGCGATCATTCATCCAGGAGCCGAAGACGGCGCCGGCGGCACCGCGGAGCTGGTCCCACGGATTGTTGGGGAACGCTTTTCCGGTGCGATCTTTGACGAGCGCTTTGAAACGGAGGACGAGTTCCTGCTGGTCCTGCGCGGTGAGCTTCGAGTCCTCGATGTCGCCGTGATATTTCTCGTGTTTGAAACCGTGGATGAGCGACTCGAACGGATCGTGGTCTTCGCCTTCGCGCTTCTGCACGCCCATGACGACGTCGCCGAACATCTGGATGAAACGGCGGTAGCAATCCCACGCGAAACGCTCGTTGCCCGTGGCGGCGGCGAGGGCGAGGACGGCCTGGTCGTTGAGACCGAGATTGAGAATCGTGTCCATCATGCCGGGCATCGAGTCGCGCGCGCCCGAGCGGACGGCGACGAGGAGCGGCATGCCATCGGTGGCGCCGAACTTCGTGCCCATGATTTTTTCCATGTTGGCGACGCCGGCTTCCATCTGGGACTGGAGCGCAGCCGGGTAGGTGCGCTTGTTGGCGTAGTAGTAAGTGCAGACCTCGGTCGTGATCGTGAAACCGGGGGGCACGGGCAGGCCGATGCGCGTCATCTCGGCGAGGTTGGCGCCCTTGCCACCGAGGAGGTTTTTCATCGTGCCGTTGCCGTCGGCCTTCGCGGCGCCCCACGTGTAGACGTATTTTGGGCCTTTGACGGAGGCGGATTTCTTGGCGGGAGCGGCGGGTTTCTTAGCTTTGGATTTGGCGGCCATAGGAGGAGGATTTGGTGATGCGGAAAAACAAAAACGAAGTCGGGCGCGGGTGCGCGAAAGGCGACAGGCAATAGGACGCGAAGTGGCGCTGTCAACGGCGCAGCCGCGGAGGGTTTCGCGGTGGCGCGATTATGTCAGAAAAACCGCGCGACCGGCCCGCGGGCGCGGGTGGGATTCATGGCGCGGGCGCAACATCGCGCTTTCGTTTTTGCGAACGCCTCGCACCATCCGCCGTCCGTTTATCCCGTTTCGTCCGGGCGCGCGCCCGTCCGCATCGCGCCGTTGACGAGCGCCCGTTCACTTTCCGCCTTCGAGCATGTCCCGCCACACAGCACCCGCCCCGCCCAAGTCGCCGACGTTCGTCGAGCGGCTGATGGGGTCGTTTGCGCACACGCCGCGAACAATGGCGCTGGTGTGGCGCTCCTCGCCGGGCGGCGTGGTCGCGGCGGCGGCGCTCACGCTCGCGGCGGCGCTGCTGCCGGTCGCGGCCGCGTGGATCGGGAAACTCATCGTCGACGCGGTGGTGGCGGCCGCGCGCGCGATACCGGGCGCGGCGCGCGACGCGGCGCTCGCCGACGTCACGCACTGGATCGCGGTGGAGCTCGCGGTGGTGGTGGGCATCGCGCTCGTCGAACGCGGCCTGAACCTCGTGCGCCAACTGGTCGGCGCGAAGCTCGCGCTCGACATCAACCTCCTGATTCTCGGCAAGGCGCTCTCGCTCGACCTGCGGCATTTCGAGGACGCGCAGTTCTACGACAAGCTCACGCGCGCGCGGCGCGAGGCCTCGGTGCGTCCGCTCTCGCTCGTGCAGCAAAACCTCACGCTCGTGCGCAGTGGGCTCACCGTCGCGGGCTACGCCGCGCTGTTGGTGGGCTTCAGCCCGTGGGCGGTGGCGGGGCTGGCGCTGGCGGCGCTGCCGGCGTTTTTCGCGGAGGCGCGTTTTTCGGAGGCCGCGTTTCGGTTGCGGTATTTCCGGTCGCCGGCCGCGCGGCAGATGAACTACCTCGAATACCTGCTCGGCAGCGACGACCACGCGAAGGAGGTGAAGCTGTTCACGCTCGGCGACCTGCTGCTCGGCCGCTACCGCGGGCTCGCGGAACGCACGAACCGCGAGGAACGCGGCCTCGCGGTGAAGCGCGCCGCGTGGGGCTTCGCGGCGTCGCTGGTGGCGACGGCGGCGTTTTACGGCTGCTACCTCGCCATCGCGCTCGCGACCGCCGCCGGCCGCCGCTCGATCGGGCAGATGACGCTTTACCTGATGGCGTTTCGGCAGGGGCAGCAGGCCTTTCAGGCGGTGCTCGGCGCGGTGAGCGGCATGTATGAGGACAACCTCTACATGGCCAACCTGTTCGAGTTTCTCGCCATCCCGACCGAGCGGCCCACCGTGCCCGCGACGGTCGCGCGCGCGGAGTCGGGCGTGCGCTTCGAGGACGTGGGCTTCAGGTATCCCGGCGCGAGCGAATGGGCGCTGCGGCATGTGTCGGTGTTTGTGCCGCGCGGCGAAAGCCTCGCGCTCGTCGGCGAAAACGGCGCGGGGAAAACCACGTTTATCAAACTCCTCACGCGCCTCTACGAGCCGACCGAGGGCCGCGTGCTCCTCGACGGCCGCGACCTGCGCTCGTGGGATGAAGTCGAGCTGCGGCGGCGCGTCGGCGTGATTTTCCAGGACTTCAGCCAGTATCAATTCGCCGTCCGGGAAAACGTCGGCGTCGGCAGCGTCGACCATCTCGCCGACGATGCGCGCATCGGCCGCGCGGTGGCGCACGGCGGCGCGACGGCGCTCGTCGCCTCGCTCGCCAAGGGCCTCGAAACGCAACTCGGCCGCTGGTTCCAGGACGGCGCCGAGCTCTCCGGCGGCCAGTGGCAGAAGATCGCGCTCGCGCGGGCGTTCATGCGCGAGGAAGCCGACATCCTCGTGCTCGACGAACCCACCGCGGCGCTCGATGCCGAGGCGGAGCGCGCGGTGTTCGACCAGTTTCGCGCGCTCACTCGCGGCCGCACGGCGATCCTGATTTCGCATCGGTTTCCGACCGTGCGGATGGCCGACACCATCCTCGTCATCCAGCGCGGCGAGGTCGTCGAGCGCGGCCCGCATGCGGCGCTCCTCGCGGCCGGCGGGCGCTATGCGCGGCTGTTCGCGATGCAGGCGGAGGGTTATCGGTAGCGCCGTCCCGGCACGGCCGGAGACGCGCGCGCGGGCCGCGCAGGCCAACTAGGGCTTCCCCTCGCCGTCGGCCTCCGCTACGCACTCGCCCACGCACACCATGACTTTCGAAGCCTCGCTCGCGGCGACCGTCCACACGCTCCAAGCCCTCCGCGCCCTCCGCCCCGCCATCGATCGCGCCGGCGAGATGATCCTCTCCACGCTGCGCTCCGGCGGCAAACTCCTCGTCTGCGGCAACGGCGGGAGCGCCGCCGAGGCCGCGCACTTCGCCACGGAATTGGTCGGCCGGTTTTTCAAAACGCGCCGCTCTCTCCCCGCCCTCGCGCTTTCGTCGGACGGCTCGCTCGTCACCTGCATCGGCAACGATTTCGGCTACGAGCAAATCTTCGCCCGCCAGATCTCCGGTCTCGCGCAGCCCGGCGACCTCGTGGTCGTGCTCACTTCCAGCGGCAACTCGCCGAACATCGTCGCCGCCCTTCGCGCGGCCAACGACCTCGGCCTCGCCTCGCTCGCGCTGCTCGGCCGCGGCGGCGGCGCGTGCCGCGGCCTCGCGACCTGCGAGCTCATCATGCCCGGCGAGAGCGGCGCCGCCGCGCAGGAGGCCCACCTGTTCTTGATTCACCACTTCTGCGAATTGATCGACGCGGCGGAGAAATCGTAAGCGACAGAGAAAACGCGGCCGACCGCGTAAGTCGTCGCTGAGGCGTCCCGCCTCAGTGAAACTCACAAACCAAGTCCGCCCCACTCGATCCCGGCGCGGCGCCCCGTCGTAACGGCGGGCGTCCCTGCCCTCCGAGAATTGGCGTCAGCGCGCCACGCCCGCATGCCGCTGCCGAACACGAGGCGAGACGCTTCGCCCACGCGCTCGCGTCCGCCCTACCCCACTCGCTCCCCCCCTTGCTCGCCGCCCACGCTACCGCGGCAGCTCCTTCTCGTAGCGCGCCCAGTCTCGCACGAGTTCGTGCACGACTTTGCTGCCGACGAGATACGCCGACTCCAACGACGGCACGTAGGCGGAATACGTCGTGAGTTTCTCGCCGAACAGACTCTGCGCCGCCGTCATGCCGTCCTCCTGCTGGTCGAAATTGCTCGCGGTGCGCAGCACGAGCACGCGTTTCACGTCCACCTTCCCGGCGCGCGCGAGCCACGTGAGCGACTGGAGCGTGCCTGTGTCCTCCATCGCCGTCGTCACGTAGTTCGCGCGGCCGTCGGTGTGATACTTCACCCAGTCGTTGGCCCACGCGTTGAGCCGCTTCCCGTGCCAAAACGTTTCCGACGACAGCGTGTCGCCCTTCAGCACGAAAGGCGCGCGCCGCGCGTTCGGGTGCTCCGAGAAACGTTTGCGCCGCTCCGCCATGCCCGGCGTGTCGGGCAGCTTCACGTCCTTCGTCAGCGCAAACGCCCAGTTCACCAAGCCCGGATCGAGGCGGAACACCTGGCTCGAGTCGTCGGTGTCGCGCGGCAGCTCGTAGGGTTTGCTCCGTCGCAACGGCACGTAACCCGTCGCCCACTCCGCCGGCGCCTCGCGCGCATCGATCTCGTGGCCAAGGTCGCCGTTGACGATCCACTCGGCCCACGCCGCGCAGCCGAGCGTGCCGTCTGCCGGATCGATGCCCGCGATGCCGGCGACGAGCCAGTAGCTCCGCGAGAAATCAAACCGCGCATCGCTCCCCAGCGCCATGATGCTCGCGGCGGCGCGCGTGTTGCCGATGCCCGTGACGACCGCGATGACGGAGCCGTCGGCGTTGGCGCGCACGTCGTGAAAGGCCGCGGGCAACGGGATCACGCGGTCGAGTTTCTCGCGCTCGACCCAGAGCTGCAGCTCGCCCGGCGTGTCGCCGGTGTCGCGCCCCGGCTCGAACATCGCGACGACGACGACCTTCGGGCGCATGACCTCCGCGGCGGAGGCGCCGGCGGCCGGTGCGAGGGCAAACACGCCCGCGCAAAGCAGGCGGACGGCGGAGCGAAAACGTGTGTTCATCGTGCGCAGTGGAGCAGCCGGAGTGCCGCGCGCAAATTGGTTCTTGCCGGTGCGCGGGGCCGCCAGTTGCCTCCGCGCCCCATGAGCACCACCGCGCCCGTCGCCGAAAACGCCCTCATCAAAACCACCTACGGCGATCTCACGATCGCCTTCTGGTCCGACGTCGCGCCGAAGACGGTCGAGAATTTCAAGAAGCTCGCGCGCGAGGGGTTTTACGACGGCACGGCGTTTCACCGCATCATCAAGGGCTTCATGATTCAGGGCGGGTGCCCCAACACCAAAGTCGGCGCGCGCGGCATGCCCGGCACCGGCGATCCCGGCTACAAGGTGAAGGCTGAGTTCAACGCGCGGCCCCACGTGAAGGGCGTCATCTCGATGGCGCGCTCGTCGCACCCCGACAGTGCCGGCTGCCAGTTCTTCCTCGTCCACGGCGACGCCAAGTTTCTCGACAACCAAGACACCGCGTTCGGCAGCGTCGTGGCCGGCGACGATGTGCTGGAAAAGATCGCCAACGTGCCCGTAAAGAGCGGCGGCGGCGGCGAGAAGAGCACGCCGATCGAGCGGATCGAGGTCGAGAG
>JBEANZ010000753.1:0-5477 GCA_041165185.1 Verrucomicrobiota bacterium
CGGCGGGCGCGTGCGCGGCATCGGCTCGGGCACGCTCACGCGGAATTTTTTCAAGGTCCAAAACCCCACGGACAACTACAATCTCGAGCGCGCCACCGTCGCCTCCGGCCCCAACGCCATCCTCTTCGGCCTCGGCTCCCCCGCCGGCATCCTCGACGCTTCGCCCGCCCGCGCGCAGTTGCGCAACCGCTACGGTTTCTCGCTGAGCTACGATTCGGAAAATTCCAAGCGCGCCACCTTCGACGCCAACTCCGTCCTCGTCCCGCAAAAACTCGCGCTCCGCCTCATGGGCCTCTCGAAGCGAGACTACACCGAGAAGAAACCCAACCTCGATCGCGACGAGCGCCTCTACGGCGCGCTCACGTTCAAGCCCTTCGCGTCCACCACGCTCGTGCTCCAGGTGGAAAAAGACTCCCGCACCTGGAATCGCGCCGGCCGTATCGTCCCCACCGATCAGTTCACGCCTTGGCTCATCGCCGACAAAGTCGCGGGCAGCGGCTACACCACCGCGAAACCGATCTACGACAACTCCTCGCTCACCGGCATCGGCACCAACCGCATCTTCGCACAGGGCAACACCGCGCCCGTCGTCATCCAAGGCGGCTCGGTCGCCACGCGCAGTTGGAACCAGTCCGTCACCGTCCGCAGCCCCGGCACGCTGCCCGGCGTGGACCAGACCTTCGATGCCGGCGGCGGCTTCACCGTGCTCGATCCGAAACTGTTTCCCTTCGACGTAAACATCGTCGGCACCGGCCGCACCGGCGCGCTCGGCGGCCACAACAAGACGATTATCCTCGAGCAGAAACTCGCGCCCACGCTCTTCCTCGAGCTCGCCTTCAACCGCGAAGACGCGATCAACCACAAGCTCAGCGGCGGCTCCACCAATGGCTCGAGCGACTTCCGCCTCGACGTCGACGCAAACCGCTTCATCCCCGGCACCACGACGCCCAATCCCAACGTCGGCCAGCTCTACTATCAGGGCACCGCGGGCACGACCTACGATTACCACGACCGCGACGACTGGCGTGCGACGCTTTCCTACGAGCTCGATCTCGCGCGCAAATTCGCGCCACAAAATTCCGGTTGGAAAAAATTCCTCGGCCGTCACCGCCTCTCCGGTCTCTACACCGGCTCCAAGTCCAACGACCTCGGCCAGCAGGCCTTCGACCGCCGCATCCTCGAAGACCCCGTCATCCCCGGCGTCACGCTCACACCGCGCACCACCGTCAACTGGGCCATCAACAACACCCGCGTCCCGCAATTCCGCCACTACTTCGCCAACCCCTACGAGCCCACCACCGCCGCCGGCTCGATGCTCGGCGACTGGACGATGGTCGACGCCAACGGCCGCCCCTACACGCTCTACCTCGCCGACACCCCGCTCCGCGCCACCGACGGCAAACGCCTCGGCGGCGGCCAGGTCGCGAGCGGCAGCCTCAACAAATCCACCGCGCAGATTTTCGCGTGGCAGGGTTTCTTCCTCCCCGACCGCGAGCGCCGCGATCGCCTCGTGCTCACGTATGGCTATCGGAAAGACAGCGCCAAGTCCGCCAACCTCGACGCCGCCTCCACCACGCAGGATTTTTCCGGCCTCTTCCCGCTCCTCTGGGAAACGCGCTACGGCGCCTACGGCCCCACGCAGACCGGCATCAACCGCAACATCGGGATCGTCGCCCGCCCGCTGAAGTGGCTCACCGCGTTCTACAACCAGTCCACGACCTTCGACCTCAACATCGGCCGCTACGATCCGTTCGGCAACGACATCCCCGGCGCCGGCGGCGACGGTCGCGACTACGGCCTCCGCCTCGATCTGTTCACGGATAAGCTCACGCTCCGCGTCAACCGCTACACCAATCAGCTCGGCCCCCAGCGCGCCTCGAATCAGATCAACCAGTTTCGCGACATCTTCTTCAACATCGAGCAGCGCGTCCTCACCCTCGATCCCAGCGCGCCCACGATCAACGTCACCGATGGAAACAAGCGCGGCTACCGCACCGCCGGCCGGCCGAATTATTTCATCATGTCCGACTTCGAGTCCAAGGGCTACGAGGCCGAGCTGAATTTTTCCCCGACGCGCGCCTGGAACATCCGCCTCAACGGCGCGAAGTCCGAGGCCGTCGAGTCCAACATCGGCGGTCCGTGGTATGCGTGGCGCGACGCGCGCCTCCCCGTATGGACCGCCGTCGTCGCGAAAAACGGCGAGCGCGACGCGAGCGGCCAGCCCGTCACGTGGAAGACCGCGCCCTACAGCGCCACCGCACCCACCGGCCAGACACTCGAGCAATACTACAACAGTGCGCTCATCGGCCAGGCCCTCGCCTTCATGAGCGCCGCCGACGGCCGCGCGACCTCCACCGCCCGCGGCGGCCGCGCGAACGCGATTGTGAACTATCGCTTTTCCGAAGGCCGCCTCAGCGGCCTCAACGTCGGCGGCGCCCTCCGCTGGCGCTCCGCGCCGACGATCGGCTACGGCGTGAAAACGAATTCCACCGGCACCGTGCTCCTCGATTTGGACAAAGCCTACAAAGGCCAGACCGAGACCTACCTCGATCTCCTCGCCGCGTATCGCGGAAAAATAAAATCCTTCGGCAACCTGAACTACCGCGTGCAGCTCAACATTCGCAACGCCCTCAACGAAAACGATCCCGTCCCCGTCGCCGCACTCACCACCGGCGCCATCTCGCGCCTCGCGACCATCGACTCGCGCGTGACGCAGCTGACGTTCGCCGTGGATTTCTGAAGTAGGGCAGGGTCTCTGACCCGCCCTCGGTGCGAACACCCAGCGCGCGAAAGGCGCGTCAGAGACCCTGCCCTACTTCAAACCGTCTCCGGTCTCTCTCGTTATCCTCTCTCGCCTTCTCTCATTCCGTCCCGCTCAGGCCGCTGACCTCGCTTTCGGTTCCGCCCCGCCCCAGCGCCGGCGGTCGCCGAGATTTTGGTCGCGGAGTCGCTGACGCCCGCGCAATTTCGCGGCCATGCTCATCTTTTCCCGCTCGCTGGCGCTCGCGCCGTGCGCTGCTGCGCCCGACCTTTCGCCATGACCATCGACTGGCTGAAATTCGCGCCCGCGCTCGCCCTGCTGCTCACGCCCGGCGAGATTTTTTACGGGGAAAAACTCCGCCACCGTAACATCGAACACGACCTCGATACCTACGGAAAACGCGCGCTTTTCCACGGCCAGCACGCCATCGACTTTGCGCGCGCGGCGCTCGGCACTTGGCTGCTCGTCGACTCGCTCCAGCTCGACGCCGGCGCGCGTGGCATCGCCAAATACGCCGTGCTGCTCACCCAGGGCGCGGTGCGGCTGGCGGCCGTGTTCGTGCAGATGTTCGTGTGTCGCGAGCGCGACGCGGTGAACGCCCCGTTCGCCTTCGTCGCCGGCACGCTCCTCACCGGCGTCGCGCCGACCGTCGGCGCGCTCGCGCTGGTCTTCGCCGCGACGGTCGCGCTCGGCAGCCGGATGCTCTCGCTGTTTTTTCCCGTGGCGGCGGTGGCCTACGCGGGCATCGGGTTCTGGTTCCTCGGCCGGGGCGGCCTGTTCAATGCCTCCGCCGGTTTCTTCGTCGCCGGCGCGCCCTGGCTCGTGCCGATGCTGCTCCGGCGCTCCGTCGTCATCTCTTACCGGTCGAAGCGCTCCTCGGACGAAAACCGCACCCTGCCCGCGCGCTAACCCGCGCCCAACCGCGCGCGCAGCTCGGCGATTTCCGTCGCGCGCGCGGGTGCGCTGGCGAGGTTTTCCCGCTCGAACGGATCGCGCTCCAGGTCGAAAAACAACCACGGCGAACCGTCGGTGTTGAGGACAAGTTTGCGCGTCGGCGTGCGCAGGCCGCGCCACGCGCGGTCACATTGGTGCGGCAACGCAACGACGCTCGGCATCGAAATCCGCGCGAGCGACGCTTCAATTTTCGGCTTCCGATTTTCGATTTTCGCAAGCGTGAGTTCCGGGAGATCGAGCAGGGAGACCGGCGAATCGTCACGGCGCGGCGGCTCGCCCGGCGCGCGGACGAGCAGCGGCACGCGGATGGATTCCTCGTGTGGCCAGCCCTTGCGAAACAACCCGTGCGCTCCGTGCATGTCGCCGTGGACGCTCGTGAAGACCACGACGGTGTCGACGCGACTCGCCGTGGACCGGAGGAGCGCTCCGAGCGCGCGGTCCGTCGCCTCGAGATGCGCGTAGTAGCCCGCGAGCTCGCGGCGGGCGCGGACCTCGGCGTCGCTACCGAGCGGGACATTGGCCGGGAGAATGATCTCGCGCGGATCGTGCGGCGCGATGCCTGCCGCCGGAGCATCGTAAGGCGGATGCGGCGCCTCCAAGCTCACGACCGCAAACCACGACTGGGATTTCTTTGGCGCCTGGGTTTTGGCGTTTGAGTTTTGCTCGCCCAGCCAGCCGGCCGCCCGCTCGCACAGCACGTCGCTCTGATAGCCGGAAAGTTTTTCGACCGCAGGCAAACGCGAGCCGTGTAGCCAGGGATTGTTGAGCTGAAAGCCGCCCTCAAATCCCTCCCAACACTCAAACCCGCCGCGCTCACCCTCCGGCACGACTACCTGAGCCGCCGCCTCGCTCACAAGCGGCACGCGCGGGTCGCGCCGGCCCGCGCCCCACTTCCCGAAAAACGCCGTCGCGTAGCCGCGCGCGCGCAACGCGTGCGCGATCGTGCGCGCGGTCGGCGGGAGCGGGTCGAAGTAATCGCGCACGCCGTTTTCCGGCGAGGGCACGCCGGTGAGCAGCGCCGCGCGCGCGAACGGCCCGAACGGATGCGGCGTCACCGCCTGCGCGTAGTTCACGCTCTCGACCGCGAGCGCGTCGAGGCACGGTGTGCGCGCGTTGGGGTCGCCCGCGTAACCGCACGCCTGCGCCCGCCACTGCGTGGTGACGATCCAGAGGATGTTGGGCGGGCGCGACATGATCGTTGTGACCACACACTCTCTGACGCGGTGAAGCCTCGACCGAAAGGACGAAGAATTTCTTGCCAACGGATCACGCGGACCGGCACGGATCGATCACCGCCGACCAGCGCCTTGATCCGTGCTCATCCGTGTGATCCGTGGTCGAGGCCTGGAAGATTGAGGCTCTCAATTTGAGGCGATGTGGGCGTCGATGCGCGCGCGTCGAAAATCAATTCCCCATTGCCACCCCTTCCCCCGACGGTTGGCTCGCCAGCGTTTTCCCCTCCGCGTCGGTCGCCGCACCGCTCCGTTTTCTACCCTATCTCAAACATGAAAATCCCCTCCGCGTTTCTCGTTTCACCCGCCCGCCTCGCGTTTTCCGGGCTCGCACTGCTCGCCGCCTCCGGCCGCGCCGCGCAATCGACCGGCTCGCCGTTCTACGGCGACCGGCCGGACAAGACCCACCCGTGGGCCATCCACGATCAGAACCGCCCGCAGCCGAAACGCGTCGAGCCCGGCACCTTCAGCACGGTTGCCACGCCGGGCCAGCCGCCTTCCGACGCGATCGTGCTGTTCGACGGCACGGC
>JBEANZ010000754.1:0-18446 GCA_041165185.1 Verrucomicrobiota bacterium
CCGACGTGGCGGCGTTGCGCCGGGTGCGGTAGGGTGGGAGGCGCGCGCCCGACAGAAATTGCCTTCCGCCGAGTTGCGCAACGCCGCTTGTTTCCTATCGTCAGCCCACTCCCATGCGCCCCGTTCCCCGCCCCCAGTTGTTCCGCGCCCCGGTGCTGAATCGGGCTGTGGGGGTCCTGCTCGCTGTTGTCTTCGCGCTTTTTGCCGGCTGCTCCACGACGCATTCCGTCAAGGTCAACGCCGTCGCCACGCCCAAGGCCGAGGAGCTGATCTCGTATGAGATTCACAACCGCAACCCGGCCGTGGCCGACGACTCGTTGCGGTTTCGCGAGGCGGCCGAGCGTGTGCGCACCGCGTTGTCGGGCAAGGGGCTGTTCGAGGCGCCGCCGGGCGTGAAGCCCGACCTCACGCTCGAGGTCGACTACGGGGTCGGGCCGCCGCAGGCGAAGACGGAGACGATCTCCGAGCCCGTCTACCGGACCATCCCGGGCCGCGTCGTGACCGAGCGCGTGCAGGTCGGCACCGATCGCAATGGCAACCCGGTTTACCAGACCGTCACCGTGCAGGAGCCGCCGACGACGGAGTTCGCCGGCTACCGCGAGTATCAGGTGCAGTTCGTGATCTACGAAAAATATCTCAAGCTGAGCGCGCGCAAGAACGCCCCCGACGCCGACGGCCGCGCCGCCGCCGAGGGGTGGTCGCTCGACGTAATCACCGAGGGCGAGAGCCGCGACATCCGCAAGGCGCTCCCCATCCTCGCCGCCGCAAGCATCGACTACATCGGCAAGGATTCACAGGGCGAGAAGGTGATCCGGCTCAAGGACAACGCGCGCGACATCGGCTTCGTGAAAAAGGGCATGGGCGCGGAGGCCGCGCGTGCCGAGCCGCCGCCGGAAAGTCCCTGACGGAAACGGGTGGCAGGGCGCGACGCGGGTGGCTGGAGGCTGCGCGGATGTTTGCAGGGCCGGGTCGCCGACCCCGCCGCGAACTCACCATCGTGTCGTCCGACGCGTCCGGCGACGACGCCGTGCGGCGGGCGGCGGGCGGCCCGTTACGCGTCAAACTTCGCGTTGAGCTTCGCCGCGCGGCTCTTCTCGACACGCGTGCCCGCGATGATCGCGATTTCGTAGAGCACGTAGAGCGGGACCGCGAACATCGTCTGCGTGATCGGATCGGGCGTCGGGGTGACGATCGCGGCCATGACAAAGATGAGCACAATCGCGTGGCGGCGGTATTTGCGCAGGAACGCCGTGCTCATGATCCCGAGCCACACGAGCAGCACGATCACGAGCGGAAACTCAAACGACGCGCCGACGCCGAGCACGAGCCACGTGAGCAGGCTGTAGTAGGAGCCGGGCGTCCAGCGTGGCACGTAGCCGAAGCTCTGGTTGATCTCCAAGGCGATGCCGATCGTGTTGGGCACCAGCTTGAAAAAACTGAACGCCGTCCCGAGGAGGAACAGCGCCGCCGCCGCGCTCAGGATCGGGATCACCGCCTTGGCCTCGCGCTCGTTGAGCGCCGGGGCGACGAACTGCCCGATGAAAAACAGGATGAACGGCGACGCCATCACGAGCCCCCCGAGCACGCACATCTGGATGACGACGTTGAAGCCCTCCATGATCGTGGTCGTGCCGAGCTCGACGATCAGCGCGGGGTAGCGCGCCTTCGCGGTGTTGAGCGGCCACGAGAGCGCGTCGTTGAATTTCTCCAGATTGTAACCGATAAAGACCGCGCAAATCGTGAACGCCGCGGCGCACTTGATCAGCGTCCAACGGAGTTCCTCGAGGTGTTGCCAGAAGCCCATGGCCTTCTCGCGCCACGTGGGCACGACTTCGGCGGCGGCGTCGGGAGTGTCGGAAGGTTGCTGGGAGTCGCTCACGGTTTTGACGGGACGCGCATGGTGGGAAGAAATTCGGAAAACGGAAGCGTTTCCTGCGCCGCCCGCAGCCTCTAGTCGGCGGCGAAGTCGCGCGGGCCACCGGTGGCACTCGTCGGGGCCGGCGTGCGCTGCGTGAAAATTTTCCGGCGGAGCAAGACCATTTTGCCGGACGCTGCGTCTGTATTTTTGCGACCGCGCGCCTTGCCATGACCCACTCCAACCCTACGGTGCCCACATGATTGTCTGCGGCCTCCCCTCCGCGATGCGGCGCTCGCTGGCGCGGCTCACGCTCGGCGTCGCCGCGCTGTTCGCGGCACCCGCGGCCCGCGCGGCCGTCACGATCGACGACGTGCGGCGGGATTTGTTGGAGGGCAACTACGACGAGGTCCTCAAGCAGGCCGGCGCGATCGTGCGCACTTCGCCGCCCGAGACCGGGTGGGACGAACTGTTGATCGCGGCGCTGCTCGCGACCGGGAAAAACGCCGAGGCGGCGACCGCCGTGAGCGTGGCGTTGTCGCGCGACACGTTGAGCCTGCGCCTGCGCTGGCTCGCGCGCACCGTCGCGCTCGCCAACGGCAAGACCGACGAAGCCGCCGCGCGCGTCGCCGAAATCAACCGCCTCTTCTCGATGCGCCCCTCGATGTATCGCGGCGGCGCGGATCTGGTGGTGTTCGGCCGCGCGGTGCTCGCGCTCGGCGCGGACCCGAAGGACGTGCTCGATAAGGTTTACGCGATCGCGCAGAAGGCGGAGCCGAAGCTGCGCGACGTCTATCTCGCGCGCGGCGAGCTCGCCCTCGAGAAACACGATTTCGCCCTCGCGGCGAAGGCGTTTGAGGACGGCGTGAAAGTCCTCCCGGACGATCCCGATTTGCAATTCGGCCGCGCGCGCGCCTACGCGGGCGGCGAGCGCGAGGCCGCCGTCGAAGCGCTGGCGCTCGCGTTGAAAAAAAACCCGCGCCACATCCCGAGTCTCCTCCAACTCGCCGACCACTCCATCGACGCCGAGGACTACGCGAACGCCGCGAAACGCCTCGACGAGGTGCTCGCCGTCAACCCCGCGCAGCCCGATGCGTGGGCCTACCGCGCCGCCATCGCCCACCTGAAAAACGATCTCACCGCCGAGGCGGAGGCGCGCGCGAAGGCGTTGCGTTCTTGGCCGACGAATCCGCGCGTCGACTGGCTCATCGGCAAGAAGCTCTCCGAGAAATACCGGTTCGCCGAGGGCGCCGCCTACCAGGAGCGCGCGCGCGGTTTCGATCCCGGCTACCTGCCCGCGAGCGCGCAGCTCGCGAGCGATCTGCTGCGCCTCGGGCGCGAGGACGAAGGCTGGAAGCTCGCGCAGGCCGTCCACGAAAAGGACGACTACGATGTCGAGGCCTTCAACCTCATCACGCTCCGCGACACCATGGCGAAATACGCCACCATCACGAGCGACGACTTCGTGGTGCGGATGTCGACGCGCGAGGCGCAGATCTACGGGCCGCGCGTGCTCGCGCTGCTCGACCGCGCGAAAAAAATGCTCGTCGAGAAATACGGTGCCACGCTCGCGAAGCCGACCTACGTCGAGATTTTCGCCGACCAGAAGGATTTCGCGGTGCGCACCTTCGGGTTGCCGGATGTGTCGGGGTTTCTCGGCGTGTGTTTCGGGCGCGTCGTGACGGCCAACGGCCCCGCCGCGCAGCGCAGCCACCCGGTGAACTGGGAGGCAGTGCTGTGGCACGAGTTCTGCCACGTGGTCACGCTCCAGCTCACGCGCAACAAGATGCCGCGCTGGTTGAGCGAGGGCATCTCCGTTTACGAGGAGCGGCAGGCGAGCCCCGCGTGGGGCATGAAAATCGATCCGAAGTATCGCGAGATGATCTTGGACAAGGACGAACTCACGCCGGTCGGCAGCCTCAGCGCGGCGTTTCTCACGCCGAAGACGCCGCAGCACCTCCAGTTCGCGTATCTCGAATCGTCGCTGGTGGTGGAGTTCATCGTGCTGCGCCACGGGGTTGCCGCGCTCCGCACCGTGCTCCGCGACCTCGCGACCGGCATGCCGATCAACACCGCCCTCGAGAAAAGCGTCTCGCCGCTCGCGAAACTCGAGAAGGAGTTCGCCGAGTATGCGCGGGAGCAGGCGCGGAACTTCGGCGGCAAGCTCGAGTTCGAGAAACCCGAGCCGGAGCTGTTCCTGCCCGACAACCGCGCGGAATTTCTCACCTGGGCGCAGAAACATCCCGACAATTTCTGGTCGCTCCGCCAGCAGGCGCGGCAGCTCGCCGAGGAGAAAAAGTGGGCCGAGGCGAAGGCAATTCTCACGCGGCTCGTCGAGGCCAACCCCGCGCAGAAAGGCTCCGACTGCGCCTATCGCCCGCTCGTCGCCGCGCTCAAGGCCCTCGGCGACACGGCCGCCGAGCGCGACGTGCTCACGCGCTGGACCGCCGTCGATGACGAGGCCACCGATGGCTACCTCCGGCTCATGGAACTCGCCGCCGCCGACGGCGATTGGAAGACGGTCGCGACCAACGGCGACCGCTACCTCGCGGTGAATCCCCTCGTGCCCGCCCCTTGGCGGCACCTCGCGAAAGCCACCGCCGCCACCGGCGATCACGTCGGCGGCATCGCCGCGTGGCGCACGCTCCTCGCCCTCGATCCGCCGGATCCGGCGGAGGCGCACTTCCAACTTGCGAAGCTCACCCGCGCCGTCGGCGAAGTCGACGAGGCGCGCCGCCAGACGCTCTTCGCGCTCGAGGAGGCGCCGCGGTTTCGCGACGCGTTGCAACTGCTCCTCGAACTCCGCGCCGCCGCGCCCGCCGCGACCACGCCCGGGGCGATTACCCCCGGCGCGTTGCCGATGCTAGTGCCGCCCGTGCCCCTCGTGCCCACGGAGTTGGTCGCACCCGCCGTTCCGAAGCAATGAGCCGTCGCGCGCGCATCCTCTGTTTGTTTCTCGCGGTCGTCGCGCTCGCGGTCGCGCAACGCCGCGGCGGCGGCCGCAGCTTCGGCGGCGGCGGTTGGCGCGGCGGCGGCGAGAGCGCCGACGATCCGACCTACACCGAGGGCGGTCGCGTGATGATCGGGCCCGACGTGCGCACGCCGCGCGAGATCGATACGCACAGCACGGGCACGCCGAATTGGACGAACCCGAAGACGTTCGAGAAGGACGTGTTCACCTTCACGCGCGTGCGCCGCGGCCGCGCGCCCGGAATGCCCGGCGGCAGTTGGGCGACCGACACCCCGGACAGCGACCTCAACCTCTCCTTCCGCCTCCAGCAGATGACCTCGATCAAGGTCAACCCCGATGGCCGCTTCCTCAAGCTCACGGACAAGGACCTCTCCGATCACCCCTTCATCTACATGGTCGAGCCCGGCTCGCTCTACCTCAGTGAGGAGGAGATCGTCGCGCTGCGAAAATACCTCCTCAATGGCGGCTTCCTTATGCTCGACGATTTCTGGGGCGACACCCAGTGGGCCAACGCCGAGGACGTGTTGAAACGCGTCCTGCCCGGCCACCGCTTCGTCGAGCTCTCCCTCGACCACCCGCTCTACCACTGCGTGTTCGAGATCAAGGCCAAGGGCCAGGTGCCCAACTACCGCACCGGCGAACGCAGCCAGTTCGACGGCGTGACCTGGGAGGACTTTCACGACGGCGACACGCGCACCGTCCACCACCGCGCGATCATGGACGACAAGGGCCGCATGATGGTCATCGCCACGCACAACACCGACAACGGCGACGGCTGGGAGCGCGAGGGCGAATACGACTACTACTTTCACAATTTTTCCGAGAAGATCGCCTACCCGCTCGGCGTGAACATCATCTTCTACGCGATGACCCACTGACGATGCCGCCGCGCCGCCGATTGCTCACCACCCTGTTGCTCGCCGCCCTCGCCGGCGTCGTCGCCTCCGCGCAAAACCGCCGCGGCGGCGGGCGCGGCGAACCGCCGCCCGACACCCCGTGGAACGCCAACGAGTCCTTCGGCCCCATCGTCTACCTCGAGGGTGGCGTCGCCGTGAACGAGGACACCGTGCGCAACGCCCGCGAGACCGCCTCGCACAGCACCGGCACCCCCGAGTGGGGCAACCGCAAGGGCTTTGAGAAGGACGTGTTCACGTTTGCGCGCCTCGTGTTCAAGACCTCGCCCAACTACGGCGACATCTACAACTACCGCGGCCGCCTCGGCTGGTGGGTCGACTACCCGGACGCCGACCTGAATTTTTCCTACCGCCTCCAGCAGATGACCTCGATCCCGACGGACCCGGACGGCCGCGTCGTCCGCCTCGGCGATCCGGACCTGACGGACTTCCCGGTGATTTTCACGACGCACGTGGAAAACATGCGCCTCTCCGAACGCGAGGTGGAGAAGCTGCGCGCCTACCTGTTGAACGGCGGGGCGCTCTTCATCGCCGACTTCTGGGGCACGCGCTCCTGGGATCATTTTGAGGGGCAGATGAAACGCGTCCTCCCCGGCCGCGGCTGGACCGAGCTCCAAAGCGACCATCCGATTTTCCACTGCGTCTTCGACCTGAAAGGCACGATCGAGGACTGGCAGGTGCCGACGATGCAGTTCTGGAACCGCGGCCACGATCCCCGCGACCCGAGCACGCCGCCCCTCCAGAAACGCGACCGCGGCCCCGGCTCCGAACACATGCACGTGCGCGCGTGGCTCGACGAAAAAGGCCGCATCTCGATCATCGCCATCCATAACAGCGACATCCCCGACGGCTGGGAACGCGAAGGCGAGTTCTCCGACTATTTCCACAAGTTCTCCGAGAAAATCGCCTACCCGATGGGCGTGAATATTTTCTTCTACCTGATGACGCACTGACGCTGATGATGAGACCAAAGACCAGAGACCAGGGACCAGCGACCTTCGCGCCGTTCCACCGCGCGCGCCTCCGTCCCGTGCCTTTGGTCTCTAGTCTTTGGTCTTTGGTCTCTGGTCTCTAGTCTACTGTCCTTTCATGAGTATTCCCACCGATTCCACCCCGCCCCCTCTCCCCGCCGACGCGCTCGCCGCCGATCGCGACACCGCCGAGCGCCTGCTCGCCGGCCGTGATCGCATCGAGGCCGAGCTGGCCAAGGTCATCGTCGGCCAGCGCGACGTGATCGACCAGATCCTCCTCGCGCTGCTCGCGGGCGGGCACTGCCTGATCACCGGCGCGCCCGGGCTCGCGAAGACGCTCCTCGTGAAATCCATCGCGCAGGTGTTCGACCTGAAGTTCGCGCGCATCCAGTTCACGCCCGACCTCATGCCGGCTGACATCACCGGCACGGAGATTCTTCGCGACGACGGCGCGGGTGGTCGCCAGCTCACGTTCGTGCCCGGCCCCGTCTTCGCCAACATGATCCTGGCCGACGAAATCAACCGCACGCCGCCGAAGACGCAGGCCGCGCTCCTCGAGGCGATGCAGGAGCACCAGGTGACCGCCGCGGGCGTGCGCCACGTGTTGGCGGAGCCGTTCTTCGTGCTCGCCACGCAAAACCCGATCGAGATGGAAGGCACCTACCCGTTGCCCGAGGCGCAGCTCGACCGCTTCATGTTCAACGTCGTCATGGACTACCTGCCCGAGGCGGACGAAGTGCGCGTCGTGCAGCAGACCACCGCCGGCCGCCCCGCGCCGATCACATCGCTCTTCAACGGCGACGACGTGCAGCGCTTTCACGCCCTCGTGCGGCAGGTGCCGGTCGCCGAGGAGATGGTGCGCTACGCCGTGCAACTCGCCGCCGCCTCGCGCCCGCGCCAGACCGGCACGCCGGAATTCATCAACGACTGGGTGAGCTGGGGCGCGGGCACGCGCGCCGGGCAGTTCCTGATCCTCGGCGCGAAGGCGCGCGCGCTCCTGAAAGGCCGCGCGCACGTGACGGTCGAGGACATCCAGGCGCTGGCGTTGCCGACGCTCCGCCACCGCGTGCTCCTCAACTACCGCGCCGAAGCCGACGGCGTGCGCGTCGAGGACGTGGTGAAAAAACTCCTCGCCACGATCGCGGCGCCGGCGGGCAAATGAGGCCCGCCGACGTCAACATTGCGACGGTCGGGCGACTCCTCCCGGTGGCGAAATCCAGTTGGACCGTAGGGCCGCCGCTTGCCGGCGTGCCGTCGCGGATATCAGGTGCGTGCCGCGACGGCTCGGCGGCGAGCGCCGGCCCTACGGGAAACCAATCGCGTTTCCGAAATGGCCCTGTCCCCAGCCAGCGGTCGCGGCGTGCCCGCCGGCCCATCACGCGCCACCGCTAACGCGCCCCGTTCACCGCCATGACCGCCGCTCCCGCAGCTCCCTCCGCCCCGGCCGCCGCCCCGACGCGCTCCGCCTCGCTGATCGATCCGCAGGCGTTGATGAGCATCCGCAGCCTCGAACTGCGCGCGCGCGCGGTCGTGCACGGGCTGTGGAACGGCCTCCATCGCAGCCCGTATCACGGCTTCTCGGTCGAGTTCACCGAGTATCGCGCCTACACCGCCGGGGACGATTTGCGTCACCTCGACTGGCGCGTCTTCGCGCGCAGCGACCGCTACTTCATCAAGAAATACGAGGACGAGACCAACCTCCGCTGCCACCTCCTCGTTGATCAGAGCCGCTCGATGGACTACGGCACCCGCGGCTTCACCAAGGCCAACTACGCCGCCACGCTCGCGGCCACGCTCGCGTATTTTCTCCACCTGCAGGGCGACGCGGTCGGCCTGCTCACGTTTGCCGAGGAGGTGCGCGACTTCCTTCCCGCCCGCAACCGCCGCAGTCACCTCCGCCAGCTCATGCTCGCGCTGGAAAAACCCGCCGCCGGTCGCGCCACCAATCTCGCCGCCCCGATGGAGCGCATCACCGCGCTCGTCCGCAAACGCGGTCTCGTCGCGCTCGTCTCCGATTTCCTCGCGCCCCTCGACCGCCTCGAGCGCGATCTCTCGGCGCTCGCGGCGTGCGGCCACGAAGTCGTCGCGTTTCAAGTCCTCGATCCGGCGGAGCTGAATTTCGGCCTGGAGCAGCCGGCGATGTTCGAGGACGTCGAGTCCGGCCGCACGCTCTACCTCGACCCGGCGGCGGCGCGCGCGGGCTACGTGAAGAAATTCGAGGCGCACTGCGCGGCGTTGCGCGCGACGTGCCGCAAGCTCGGCGTGGGCTATCACCTCGTGTCGGCGGACCAGCCGCTCGAGGTGGCGCTGTTTGAGTTTCTCCAGGAGCGGATGCGGCGCGGCCGGCAGTTCCGCCCGGGCGCGCGCGGAGGGGCCGCATGAATTTCCTCACGCCCCTCTTCCTGATCGGCGGGCTCGCGCTCGCCGGGCCGCTGATTTTCCACCTCATCCGGCGGACGACGCGCGAGCGCACCGTGTTCAGTTCGCTGATGTTCTTGCTGCCGACCCCGCCGCGCCTCTCGAAACGCAGCAAGCTCGAACATCTCCTGCTGCTCGCGTTGCGCTGCCTCGCGTTGGCGCTGCTCGCGCTCGGTTTCGCAAGGCCGTTCCTCAAGAACAACCCGCCGCTCGATCCCACGGCCGCGCCGCCGAAACGCACCGTCATTCTCGTCGACACCAGCGCGAGCATGAGGCGCGCAGGCGCGTGGGACGCCGCGCGCGAACGCGTCGACGCCGTGCTCCGCCGCGCCGCCCCGACCGACGAGGTCGCGCTCTACGCGTTCGACCGCGCGGCGACGGCGCTCGTCTCTTTCGAAGAGTGGGGCCGCGCCGCCCCCGGCGGTCGCGCGGCGCTCGTCACGGGCCGCCTCGCGTCCGCCGCGCCGAGCTGGCACGGCACGCACCTCGGGACCGCGTTGATCGCGGCCGCCGAAGCGCTCGCCGAGAGCGACGGCAAACGCGCGCCCGGCCCGCGCCAGATTATCCTCGTGAGCGATCTTCAGGCCGGCAGCCGGCTCGACGCGCTCCAGGCCTACGAGTGGCCAAAGGGTGTCGCCCTCACCGTCGAGGCGATCACGGCGCGGCGTTCCACTAATGCCGGTCTCCAACTCGTCGCTGAGGCGCTCGACGCCCCGCGCACCGCCGAGACGGTCGTGCGGGTGCGCGTGACAAATTCCGCCGACGCGCAACGCGAGCAGTTTCAGGTCGGCTGGGCGCGGGCGGAAACGAAGGACGGTTTCGTGGGCAAGCCACTCGATGCCTACGTCCCGCCCGGCCAGAGCCGCATCGTCGCGCTGCCCGTGCCGAAGGATGCCGCCGGCCTCGACCGCATCGTGCTGCGTGGCGACGACGAGGATTTTGACAACACCGTCTACGTCGTCCCGCCCGTGCCGCAGAAGGCGACGGTGCTGTGGTTCGGCGCCGACGCGCCCGAGGACGCGCGGCAGCCGCTGTTCTTCGTGCGCCGCGCGCTGGCGAGCGTCCCGCGCTTCGTCGTGCGCGTCGACGCGCTCGCGCCGGCCGCCCCGCTCGCGCCAGGCGCGGCGCGCGAGGCGGCGGTGGTATTCGTGGCCGAGGCGCTACCGGAGACGACGGTCGCCGAGCTGCGCGCCGCCGCGCTCGCCGGCAAAACGATCGTGTTTGCGCCGAAGACGGCGGCGGCGGTGGCGACCCTAGGCGCCGTGCTCGGCGGCGCGGCGGTGGGCGCGACGGAGGCGAAGGTCGCGAACTACGCGATGTTCGCCGACATCGATTTTCAGCACCCGCTCTTCGCCCCGTTCGCCGATCCGAAGTTCAGCGACTTCACGAAAATCCGTTTCTGGAAATACCGGAAGCTCGACGCCGCGCAGCTCCCCGGCGCGCGCGCCCTCGCGAAATTCGACAACGGCGATCCCGCGTTGCTCGAGGTGCCGCTCGGCGCGGGGCGCGTGCTGGTGTTTGCGGGCGGCTGGCAGCCGGAGGACAGCCAGCTCGCGGTGTCGTCGAAGTTTGTCCCGCTCATGCAGTCGCTTCTGGAAATCGCGGCAGGCGCGGCGCTCGCGCCGGCGCAGGCGTTTGTCGGCGACGAGTTGCCGAAGCCCGCCGGCGAGGGCGCGACGTTGCGCGGCCCGCTCGGCGCGCCGGTGGCGATGACGGCGGCGGTCGCGCTCGCGCAACCCGGCATCCACGAGCTGACGGTCGCGGTGCCCGCGAGCACGACGCGTTTCGCCGTGAACCTCGATCCGAACGAGAGCCGCACGGCGCCGCTCGGCGTCGATGAGCTGGAGCGGCTCGGGTTGCCCGTGATGGCGCCGGTCGATCCGAAAGCGTTGCCGGCGGCGGCGGTGGAGCTGTTGCAGGCGGCCGATGCGGAGAACCGCCAGAAGTTGTGGCGCTGGCTGCTGGTCGCGGCGCTCGGCGTGCTGCTCATCGAATCAATTTTCGCGGGCTGGACCGCGCGTCGGCAAATCGTAACAACCCCGGAGACCCCTTCGCCATGAGCCAAAACCTGCTTCACGAACAGTTGCGTCGCGTCGGCCGTCGGCACCTCTGGGTCGGCTTCGGGTGGAAGCTCGCGGGCTGCTGGCTCGTCGTGGCCGCGGCGGCGGGCGGGGCCGTCATCGCGCAGGCGGCGACGGGCTGGAGCTCGGCCTACACGCTGCCCGCGCTCGCGGGCCTCGCGACGATGCTCGTGACGGCGGTGTCGATCGCGCATTTTCAGGCGCCGCCCGACGCGCGCTGGGTTGCGCAGAAAATCGAGGCGGCGCATCCGGACCTCGACGGGTTGTTGCTGACCGCCGTGCAACAGGAGGCGGAGAGCGGCGGGGCGTTGAACTTTTTCCAGATGCGCGTGCTCGAGGGCGCCGTCGCCCGCAGCCTGCGCGACCGCTGGGAAAACACGATTCCGACCGCGCGGCTCGCGGCGGCGCACGGCGCGCAGCTCGCGGCGTTGGCCCTCGTGATCGCGGCGTGCCTCGCCCTCCCGCGCCTCGCGCCGACGCGCGCGCCGGTGATGACGGAGGCGGGGGTGTTTGCGGCGGAGGGCGTCAACGTCACGCCCGGCGACACCACGCTCGAACGCGGCGAGAGCCTCGTCGTGCTCGCGCGGTTCGGAAAGGCGCTGCCCCCCGGCGTGACGCTCGTCGTCCGCCAGAGCGGCGCGGCGGAGCGCGCGATTCCCCTCGTGAAAAGCCTCGCCGATCCGGTGTTTGGCGGGAGCGTGCCGGAGGTCGTGGCGGATTTTTCCTACCGGCTCGACTACGCGGGGCAGCGCACGCGGGACTTTGCGGTGAAGGTTTTCGAGCACCCGCGCCTCGTGCGCGCGGATGTCGATCTCGTGTTTCCCGGCTACACGAAGCTCGCGCCGAAACACATCGAGGACACGCGTCGCGTCAGCGCCGTCGAAGGCACCGTGGCGGCGCTCACGCTCCAGCTCAACAAGCCCGTCGCCACCGCAAAGCTCGTCCCGCGCGACAAGACCAAGGCGGCGATCCCGCTCGTCGTCGAGAAGGGCAAGCCCGTCGCGACGCTCCCCGCGCTCCCGCTCGCCGCGAGCGCGATCTACGATTTGCAGCTCGTCGACGCCGAGGGCCGCGCGAACAAGGTCGCGGCGCCGTTCCATCTCGACGTGCAGAAGAACCGCGCGCCGGAGCTGAAAATCGCGTCGCCGCGCGGCGACACGCAGCCCTCCGCGCTCGAGGAGATCGCGTTTGAGGGGACGGTGTTCGACGACTTCGGCGCGCCGAGCTACGGCCTGACCTACACCGTCGCCGGCCGCGAACCCAAGACGATCGAGCTGGGGCGCGACACGGCCGCGAAGGAGAAGCGGAGTTTCAACCATGTCCTGCACCTCGAGGAACTCGGCGCGAAGCCCGACGATCTCGTGTCGTGGTTTGCGTGGGCGGACGACGTCGGCCCCGACGGGAAGGTGCGGCGCACGAACGGCGATTTGTTTTTCGCGGAGGTGCGGCCGTTCGAGAAAATTTTCCGCGAGAGCCAACAACAACCCTCCGACGATCAGCAGCAGGGCGGCGGCGGCGGCAACCAGACGCGCAAGCTCGCCGAGTTTCAGAAACAGATCCTCAACGCCACCTGGAAACTCCAGCGCGATGGCGTGACGCCGAACTACGAGGCCGACGCGAAGGTCGTGCGCGAGTCGCAGGCCGACGCGCTCACGCAGGCGCGCGAGGCGATGGAGAAGGCGCGTTCGCCGCGCGAGCAGGGCATGTGGAGCGCGGCGGCGATGGAGATGGTGAAAGCATTGGATCAGTTGAAGGACGCCGTGAAGACGCCCGCGCCGCTTGCGGAGGCCGTGAAGGCGGAGCAGGCGGCGTATCAGGCGCTGTTGAAATTGCAGGCGCGCGAGACCCAGGTGTCCCGCCAGCGCGGCCAGAAGGGCGGCGGCGGCGGGGGCGGCAGCCAGCGCGAACTCGACCAGCTGGACCTCGCGCAGGAGGAGAAGCGCTACGAGACGCAGCGCCAGGCCAAGGCGCCGCAGTCCCCGCAACGGCAGGAGCAGTTGCAGGTGATGAACCGCCTCCAGGAACTCGCGCGCCGCCAGCAGGACCTCAACGAGCGGCTTAAGGAATTGCAGACCGCGCTGCAGGAGGCGAAGACCGCGCAGGAACGCGAGGAGGTGAAGCGCCGCCTCAAGCGCCTTCAGGAGGAACAGCAGCAGATGCTCGCCGATGTCGACGAGGTGCGGCAACGCATGGAGCGCCCCGAAAACCAGTCCGCGATGGCCGACGAGCGGAAGCAGCTTGAGCAGACGCGCGACGACGTGCAGAAGGCCGCCGACGCCGCCGCGCAGGGCTCGGTGCCGCAGGCGCTCGCCGCCGGCACCCGCGCGCAGCGTTCGCTCCAACAGCTCCGCGACGACTTGCGCAAGGAGAGTTCGAGCCAGTTCGCCGACGAGATGCGCCAGATGCGCTCCGACGCCCGCGACCTCGCCCGCGAACAGGAACAGCTCAACGAAAAACTCGACGCCGCCGGCGGCCGCGCCCGCCGCAGCCTCGGTGATTCCGCCGACGACAAGAACAAGGAACTGCTCGACAAACTCGCTCAGCAAAAGGAGCGCGAAAACAAGCTCGTCGAGCGCGCCATGCAGGTTTCCCAGCAGTCCGAAAGTTCCGAGCCGCTCCTCTCGCGCCAACTCGAGGAGAGCGTGCGCAAGCTCGCGCAGGACGACGTCGGGACCGTGAAGCAAACCAAGGAAACGCTCCTCCGCACCGGCGAGATGACCCGCGATCTCAACGAGCGTTTGCAGAAGGTGCAGGACCGCGAGGACGGCGGCAAAACGCTCGACCTGACCGCCGAGCTGTTGCGCGCCGGCAATCTCCCGCAGGCCAAGGAAGCCGGCCGGCGCGCCCGTGCCGGCATCGAGGATTTGCGTCGCGGCGTCGAGCGCGCGGCGGAGAGCGTCCTCGGCGACGACACCGAGCAGCTCAAGCTCGCCCAGTCCGAGCTCGATAAACTTACCGAGGAACTGAACCGCGAGCTCGCCCAGGCCGGCGGCGCCGCCGGCGAAAAATCACCCGACGGAAAACCCCGCGCGGGCCAGTCGCCCGACGGCAAGTCCGCCGCCGGCGCGGGCCAACCCGGCCAGCCCGACGACAAGTCCGCCGCCGGCGACGGCGAAAATCCCGACGGCACGCCGCGCCCCGGCAATCGGCAGGTGGCGCAGGCCGGGAAAAAACAAAACGGTCGCGGCCAGCGCGGCCAACAGCCCGGCGAATCCCCCGGCCAAGGCCAGCAGCCCGGTCAAGATGGAGCGCCCGGCGAAACGCCCGGCGACAAACCTGGCGAAGGCCTCGCGTCCGCTCAGGACGGCAAGGGCGGTCAGCCCGGTCAGTCGGGCCAGCCCGGTCAGGAAGGGCAGGGGGGCCAACCCGGCCAACCGGGCGGTCAGCGTGGCGGTCAACGTGGCGGCCAACGCGGCGCCGGCCAGACCGCGCAGGGCGGCGGGCGCGGCGGTTTCGATTTCTCCGGCGTCAACAACGCCGGTGGCGGTGGCGGCGGCAACGTCGACCTCGGCCTTGGCGGCGCGTGGAATGCCGGCGAATGGCGCGGCGGCCCGCTCACCGGCGCCGACTTCGCGCCGTGGCTCGAGCGCCTGCGCGACGTGCAAACTCTCCTCGACGATCCCGCGCAGCGCAACTCCGTCGCCTCCGCCGTGGAGCGCGCGCGCGAGTTGCGCCGCGACTTCGCCCAGAAGCGCGACAAGCCCGACTGGGGCGTCGTGCGCATGCAAATCCTGAAACCGCTCCTCGAGGTGCGCACGCGCGTCGCCGAGGAACTCGCGCGCCGCGACACCCGCGACCCGCTCGCCCCCATCGACCGCGATCCCGTGCCGGGCCGCTTCGCCGAATCCGTGCGCCGCTACTACGAGGAACTCGGCAAGGACAAACCGGACCCGAAATGATGTCCCTCGTTTCCCTCGCGCTTTGCGCGCCCCACGCGCGGCGATCCGCTCTCGCCAGATCTTTCGCGCGCTAAGCCATGCCCACGTCGCTCACCCTTTCCGCGCCGCAATGGTTCTGGCCCGCGCTCGCCGCCGTCGCCGTGATCGCGGCGGTGCTCGCGTGGAGCTATCGCGCGTCGGTCGCGGGCCCGCTGCGTTGGCTGTGCCTCGGGTTGAAACTGCTCGCGGTGGCCGCGCTCGCCCTCTGCCTCCTCGAACCGCTCTGGGTCGGGCAACGCGTCCGCCCCGGCGCCAACCTCTTCGCCGTCGTCGCCGACAACAGCCAGGGCCTGCAAATCCGCGACCGCGGCGACACCCGTTCGCGCGGCGACGCCCTCCGCGCGCTCGTCGATCCGCGCAACCCCGGCTGGCAGTCCGCGCTCGCGGACACGTTTGATTTGCGCCGCTACCAGTTCGACACGCGGCTCCAGGCGACCTCCGATTTTCACGAGCTCGCGTTCGACGGCCGCGGCACCTCGCTCGGCGCCGCGCTGAAGACCCTCGGCGAACGCTTCCGCGGCCGCCCGCTCGCCGGCGTGCTCCTCTTCACCGACGGCAACGCCACCGACCTCGCCGGCGCGTCCCTCGACGTGCGTGGCCTGCCGCCGATTTACCCCGTCGTGATCGGTCGCACGGATCCGGTGCGCGACATTGCGGTGCAGCAGGTCGGCGTCACGCAGAGCGCGTTTGAGGATGCGCCCGTCGTCGTGCAGGCCGATGTCTCCGCGACCGGCTACCGCGGCGATCCCGTCGTCGCCCAGCTCCTCGATCAGACCGGTGCGAAGATCCAAGAGCAGACGGCCGACGGGCGCGCCGACGGCCAGACCGTGCCGTTTCGTTTTCAGTTCAAGCCCGCGCAGCCCGGCCTTTCGTTCTATCAGGTGCGCGTCGCCGCGCGCGCCGACCTCGCGCCGACGCCACCGCCCGCCGCGAAACCCGGCGAGGCCGCGAAAGCGCCCGCCGCCCCGCTGCATTCGGCCGCGGAGGCCACGCTCGCCAACAACTCCCGCGTCGTCGCCGTCGATCGCGGTGCGGGGCCGTTTCGGATTCTCTACGTGACGGGCCGGCCGAACTGGGAGTTCAAGTTCCTCAACCGCGCGATCGAGGGCGACGATCAGTTGCAGCTCGTGTCGCTCGTGCGCGTGGCCAAGCGCGAGCCGCGCTTCGATTTTCGCGGCCGCGCCGGCGAGACCAGCAACCCGCTCTTCCGCGGCTTTGGCAGCCAGGGCGCCGAGGAGGTCCAGCGCTACGACCAGCCCGTGATCGTGCGCCTCAACACCCGCGACGAGGCCGAGCTGCGCGCCGGCTTCCCGCGCACGCCCGAGGATCTCTACGGCTACCACGCGGTGATCGTGGCGAAACTGGAGGCGGAGTTTTTCGCGCCCGAGCAGGCGCAGTTGTTGCAGAAATTCGTGAGCGAGCGCGGCGGCGGTTTCCTGATGATGGGCGGCATGGAGGCGTTTCAGGAGGGCAACTACCTGCGCACGCCCGTCGGCGACATGCTGCCCGTCTACCTCGACCGCGACGAAAATTCCCCCGGCGCCGTCGGCCCGCTCCAGCTCCACCTCGCGCGCGAGGGCTGGCTCCAGCCGTGGGCGCGCCTCCGCGACAACGAGGCCGACGAACGCACGCGCCTCGACGCGATGCCCGCCTTCGAGGTCATCAACCACGTGCGCGCCCTCAAGCCCGGCGCGAGCGTCATCGCCACCGGCCGCGACGACAAGGGCGTCGAGGTGCCGCTGCTCGCCGTGCAACGCTTCGGCCGCGGCCGCAGCGCCGCGCTCATGGCCGGCGACGTCTGGCGCTGGGGCATGAAGGACGCCTCCGCCCACGCCGACATGGACAAGGCCTGGCGCCAGCTCCTCCGCTGGCTCGTCTCCGACGTGCCCAACCGCATCGACGCCACCGCCGCCCTCGTCCCCGCCGATCCCAACGGCGCGATGCTGCTCCAGGTCCGCGTGCGCAACGAAAAATTCCAGCCCGTCGACGACGCCACCGTCGCCCTCGAGGTGCAGCCCGTGGGCTTCGGCGCCGCCGCCGCGCCCGCGCCCATCAAGCTCGAAGCCGAGCCCGCCCTCGGCGAACCCGGCCTCTATCAGGCGACCTACGTCCCGCGCCTCACTGGCGGCTACCGCGCCGTCGCGCGCGTGAAGGATGCCGCCGGCGCCGACCTCGGCCGTGCCGAGGCCGGCTGGAGCACGGACCTCGCCGCCGAGGAATTCCGCTCGCTTACGCCCAACGTCACGCTGCTCGAGGACCTCGCGCGGCGCACCGGCGGCGCGATCGTGCCGGCGGCGCAGTTGGAGGCGTTCGCGGAAAAACTCCCGCAGCTCCGCGCGCCCGTGATGGAGGCGTGGGCCACGCCCGCCTGGCACACGCCGGTGATGTTTGCGTTCGCCCTCGCGTGCCTCCTCGCCGAGTGGGGCCTGCGCCGGTGGAAAGGAATGCCGTGAAAATTTCCAACCACGACGCGCGGCCGCGAACAGGCGCAAAGACCCTCGGCAATACGCGGTTCCTTGCCGGCCTCGATTGCTTGGTTGGCCGTGATTGGGAGCCCCAACGGGGCGGCCAGTGGAAAGCCCAGGGCAACGCCCTGGGAAATGAATTCGAAAAGAGAGAAGCCCTGAAGGGGCGAAACTCCGAGGTGGGGTGTCGCCCCTTCAGGGCGAAGGGTGCTCTCGGGTGCGAATCCCAGGGCGTTGCCCTGGGCTATCGACCTTCGCCCCTTCGGGGCTGCCAACCTCGGAATGATCGCATCACCGGCAACGCCGGGAAACCCGGAACAGCGCGTGATCGTGAGGGTGAGTTCCGCCGCGCGTGTGGATCGGTCAGCGCCTTTTTTTGCGCCTTCTTGTGCCTCTTTGCGGCCCTCTCCTCCGGTGCCTTGGCTGCCGCGCCGAAGGCGCCGGACCGTGCGACCGTCATCGTGGTGGTCGGCGCGGCGGGCGAGACGGAGTTCGGCGACGAGTTCGCCAAGGACGCCGCGCGGTGGGCCACCGCCGGCGCGACCACCGGCGCCAACCTGCTCACCCTCGGCCTCGCGACCGCCGACACGACCACCGACCGCGAGAAACTCCAGGCCGCGCTCGCCGCCGAGCCGAAGGAGGGCGTCGGTGAACTCTGGCTCGTGCTGATCGGCCACGGCACCTTCGACGGCAAGGAGGCGAAGTTCAACCTGCGCGGACCCGATCTCGCGGCGAGCGATCTGGCCGAGTGGTTGAAGCCGTTTCGCCGGCCGCTTGCACTGATCGACACCGCGTCGGCCAGCGCGCCGTTTCTCGTCAAGCTGACCGGACCG
>JBEANZ010000755.1:0-4254 GCA_041165185.1 Verrucomicrobiota bacterium
GCCCTCCTTCGATCGTGTGGAGCAATTCGCCGCCGCGCCCACGCCCGCCGCCTTCGCCGCGCTCATCGATCAACTCCTTGCGCGCCCCGAATACGGCCAGCGCTGGGGCCGCCACTGGCTCGACGTCGCGCGCTACTCCGACACCACGGAAAAATCCACCGACGGCGAGCGCCGCATTCCCTTCGCGCACACCTACCGCGACTACGTGATCGAGGCCTTCAACACCGACCGCCCCTTCGATCGTTTTGTCCTCGAGCAGGTCGCCGCCGATCGCCTGCCCGCCGCGGAGCAACCCGATCTGCGCGCGCTGGGTTTTCTCACCGTTGGCCGCCGCTTCGAGGGCAACCTCGAGGCCGCGGAACTCATCCTCGACGACCGCATCGACACCATCGGCCGCGGCGTGCTCGGCCTCACGCTCGCCTGCGCCCGCTGCCACGACCACAAATTCGACGCGATCCCGACCGCCGATTACTACTCGCTCGCCGGCATCCTCGCGAGCAGCCGCGAGCCGCTCGACTTGCCCGAGGTCGGCGCCGCGCCCGACACCGCCGCCGTGAAAAAATACCGCGCCGACCGCGCCGCGCTCTTCGCCGACTACGAGAAAAAACTCGACGGCATCACCGCGCGCTCCCGCCAACTCGTGCGCGATCTCGCGCCCGAATATCTCCGCCACCTCGTCGCCGAGTCGCCCCGCCACCGCACGGTCGAGGGCTTCGTCCCGCTCGACACGCCGCGCGGCCTGCTCGTGCTCGGCGGCGCCCCCGCGTGGGCCAACCTCATTTCGCGCAGCCTCGCGTGCGGCGAAAACTATTTCCGCCTCTGGCCCGCGCTCCTCGCGTTGCCGTCGGAAAATTTTTCGGTGTCGGCCCGGACCTTGATCGACGCGGCGGCGCGCCAACCCGACCAACACGACGCGCGCATCCTCGCCGCGCTCGCCGAGAAACCGCCCGCCACCATGCTCGACGTCGCCGACGCCTTCGGCCGCGCAATCACCGAGGCGTTGAAGACCCCCGACGCCCCGGGCCTCGCGGCGCTCGTCGGCGGGGCGGACGCGTTTCCCGAGTTCAACCGCGCCGCCGTCGCGGTGGACGTTTTCCGTTTCGTCACCGAGCACCAGATCGTCGCGCGTCGCGATGGCGAGGCCGCCGCGAAAATCCGCGAGCAGCTCACCATCCTCGAGGCCACCGCCCCCGTCGATCGCGCGCAGGCCATGACCGTCGACGAGGCCCCCGCGCCCGCGCGCATCCTGATTCGCGGCGACCGCCTGAAGCCCGGGGCCGCGGTCCCGCGCCGCCTCCCGCAGTTGCTCGCGTCGCTCGACGGCCGCGACTTTTCCGACGACGGCCGCCTCGCGCTCGCGCGGGCGCTCGCGAGCCCGGCGAACCCGCTCACCGCGCGCGTGATCGTGAATCGCGTGTGGCAACAGCACTTCGGCACCGGCCTCGTCGCGACCGCCGACAACTTCGGCGCCGTCGGCGAGCCGCCCTCGCACCCTGAACTCCTCGACCACCTCGCGGCGTGGTTCATCACGCACGGGTGGTCGATGAAGGCGCTCCACCGCCACATCATGGCGTCGGCGACGTGGCAGCAGGGCGGCGCGATGAACGCGACCGCCTTCGAGCGCGATCCCGCGAACCGCCTCCTCTGGCGCGCGAGCCCGCGCCGGCTGGATTTCGAGGCGTTGCGCGACGGCCTGCTCCGCCTCGCGGGCCGGCTCGACGTGCGCCTCGGCGGCCGCAGCGCGCCGCTCGACGACGACAACGTCCGCCGCGCCGTCTACGGCTACACGGATCGGTTTCGGATTCCGGCGCTGCTGCGGAATTTCGACATGGCCAACCCCGACCAGTCGATCGCGCGGCGCGGCGAGACGACGCATCCGTTGCAGGCGCTCTTCTTTCTCAACAGCCCCTTCGTCCGCACGCAGGCCGAGCACGTCAACCGCCAGCCCGAAATCGCCGAGCAGCTCGATCCCGCCGTGCGCCTCCGTGCGATCTACCGGCGCGTGCTCGTGCGCGAGCCCCGCGTCGAGGAGCTGCCGCTTGCGCACGCCTACCTCGGCGCCGCGCCGGCCGAGGCGCAGTGGGCGCGCTTCACGCAGGCGCTGCTGCTCTCGAACGAGTTTTTCTTCTGCGACTGATCCTTCTCCGCCATGCCCGCTCCGCGCCCGTTTTCCGCCGCCCCGATTTCCCGCCGCGACATGCTCCGCCGCTGCGGCGCGGGCTTCGGGGCCGTCGGCCTCGCGGCGCTCCTCGGCCCCGCGCTGGCACGCGCCGCCGAGTCCGCGAGCCCGCTCGCCCCGCGCGCGCCGCATTTCCGCGCCCGGGCCAAATACGTGATCCAGATCCTTGCCAACGGCGGCCCGTCGCAGATGGACACGTTTGACCCGAAGCCCGTGCTGACGAAATACCACGGCCAGCGCCTCCCGATCCATTTGCAGACGGAGCGGCCCACGAGCACCGCCCTCGGCTCGCCGTTCACGTTTGCCCGCTACGGCCAGAGCGGCCTCGAGGCGAGCGAGCTGTTCGCCGGCCTCGCCGAAAAACACGCCGACGATCTCTGCGTGATTCGCTCAATGTATTCCGACTCGCCGATCCACGAAAACTGCCTGCGCCTCCTGAACTGCGGCGCGAGCATCATGGCGCGCCCGAGCATCGGCTCCTGGATCACCTACGGCCTCGGCACGGAAAACGAAAACCTCCCCGGCTTCGTCGTGCTCGTGCCGAAGGGCATGCCCGTCGCCGGGGCGGACAACTGGCAGTCGTCGTTCCTCCCCGGCGCTTACCAGGGCACCTACGTCGAGACGCAGGACCGCGCCGCCGCCCAACTCATCGATCACCTCGCCAACCCCGACCTCGATCCCGCCGCGCAGCGTGCGCAGCTCGACTTCGCCGTCGCGCTCAACCGCCAGCACCTCGCCGCCCGCGCCGACCCCGCGCTCGAGGCGCGCCTCCAGAGTTTTGAAACCGCGTTTCGCATGCAGACGGCGGCGTCGGATGCGTTCGACGTCGACCGCGAGCCCGCCCACATCCGCGAGCTCTACGGCACGACGCCGCAGGCGAAACAGATGCTTTTGGCGCGCCGCCTCGTGGAACGCGGCGTGCGTTACGTGCAGGTCTGGCACGGCACGCTCCAGCCGTGGGACGGCCACGACAACATCGAGAAAAACCACCGCCGCCTCGCCACCGAATCATGCCAGGGCATCACCGCTCTCCTCACCGACTTGAAACAGCGCGGCCTCTTCGACGACACGCTCGTGATCTGGGGCGGCGAGTTTGGCCGCACGCCGACGGTCGAGCTGTCGCAGGGCGAGAAAGTCGGCCCCACCGCCGGCCGTGATCACAACCACCACGGCTACACGATGTGGCTCGCCGGCGGCGGCACGAAGGGCGGCTACGTCCACGGCGCGACGGATGATTTCGGATTCAAGGCCGTGAAAGACCGCGTGCACGTGCACGATCTCCAGGCGACCGTGCTCCACCTCCTCGGCCTCGATCACGAACGCCTCACCTACCGCCACGCCGGCCGCGACTTCCGCCTCACCGACGTCCACGGCAACGTCGTGCGCCGCCTCCTCGCGTAGGTGATCGGGCCGCCGGGCGTTCCTCGGAGAAAACCGCGCCGCCGATGGGTGCGGGAATCGCGGCCTTCGTCGCCGGTGCGGCGGCGCGGCTTGCAAAACCGGCCTCTGCTTCTACGGTCCGCGCGCCATGAAAAAACTCCTCCTCCTCGTCTCCTCCCTCCTCTGCTCCGCCGCGCTTTTCGCCGGCACGGGCAAAGTCGCCGACATCTCGCACGCCGACCTCCAGAAGGCGATCGCGGCCAAGGCCGTCACCGTCCTAGACGTGAACGGCACCGATTCCTTCAAGGAAGGCCGCATCCCCGGCGCGATCGATTTCACCGCCGCCGAGGCGAAACTCGCCGCGCTCCTCCCGAAGGACAAGAAGGCCCTCATCGTCGCCTACTGCGGCAACGAACATTGCTCCGCCTACCAGGCCGCCGCCAGCGCCGCCGTCGCCCTCGGCTATACCAACGTGAAGCACTACTCGCCCGGCATCGACGGCTGGAAAAAATCCGGCGCGAAGGTCGAGAAGAGCTGAGGCGGATGCGACTGGCTGTGAGCGGAGAGCTAAGAGCTTATTCTAGTTCGCGTTCAAGTTTAGGCTAACGATCCAGGGCCAAGCGGAGATGCTGCGGAGGCAAGCGGGGTTGGCGGCGAGGCGAGGGAGGCCGGCCCGGAGTTGCTGGGTGACGCCG
>JBEANZ010000756.1:0-3833 GCA_041165185.1 Verrucomicrobiota bacterium
CCACGCGTTCCAAATCCGCGCCGAGCAGTTCCGCCTTCTCCGCGCGCCCGCCGGCCTCGCGCTCCGCCACCACGCTCCCGATCGCGGGCGTCGTCACGAGCACGCCCTCGGCCACGAGCGCGGCGACGACCTTGTGCGCGGTGTTTGGGTTGATCTTCAGCTCCTGACTGAGGACGCGCACCGAGGGGAACTTGTCGCCCGGCCGCAGTTGCCCGCCGACCACCGCCTTCTTCACCGCAAACAGGATCTGCTCCGCGACGGGCAGGCCGGACTTGAGGTCGATGGAGAACGGGAGCACGCCGTCCTAGTTGCACTAGGACAGATAGGACGGCAAGAAAAATCTAAAGAAGATTGCGGGCCGTGCGCGGCCGCCGGTCGCGGAGTCCGTGGCTCCCGTAGGGCCGGCGCTCGTCGCCGTGCCGTCGCGCCGCACACGTGCGAGCGATGGCGGATGTCGGCCGGTTCTCTCGCGCGCAAAGCGCGACGGCACGCCGGCAAGCGGCGGCCCTACGCGCGTGCGGCGGGCCGTTTCCCGGGGCGCGCCCGCGTCCCGCGTGCGGGTGCCGGCGTCCCGCCGGCACTTCCGGAAGTCCTCGGCGGGACGCCGCGGACAGCCTGCGGGACGCAGGCGCTCCCCGGGAATCGACGGAGGCCTACTGCCGGGCCGGCACGCGCCCGCGCATCGTCACCGCCCGCAGAAAATCAAAGTCGCACCCCTGGTCCGCCTGCGTCACGTGTTCCAAAAACAATTTCCGATAACCGCGTTCCGCCGCCGGAGTCGCTTCCGCTCGTGCGGCTACGGCGCCCAACTCCGCCCGCCGCCGCGCCAGCTCCTCTTCACCCACGAGCAACGCGAGCTCGCGCCGCGCCACGCTCAGCCGGATGCGGTCGCCATTCCGCACGAGCGCGAGCGGTCCGCCGACCGCCGCCTCGGGCGTCACGTGGACGACGATGGTGCCCATTGCGGTGCCGCTCATGCGGCCGTCGGAGAGGCGCACCATGTCCTTCACGCCGGCGCGCGCGAGCTTGCGCGGGATCGGGAGGTAGCCGGCCTCGGGCATGCCCGGCGCGCCGACGGGGCCGATGCGTTTCAGCACCAGAATATCCTCCGCCGTCACGTCGAGCGCCGGGTCGTCGATGCGGCGCGCGAGGTCCTCCGCGTTTTCAAACACCACCGCGCGACCCTCGTGTTCGAGCAGCGCGGGCGTCGCCGCCGACTGCTTGAGGATCGCGCCGCCGGGGGCGAGGTTCCCGCGTAACACCGCGAGCCCGCCCTCGGCGAAAACCGGCCGCGCCCGCGCGCGCACCACGTCCTGCGCGAAGCCCGCGCCGGCGCCGTGGAGTTCCTCGCCGAGCGTGCGGCCCGTGACGGTGAGCGCGTCGAGGTGCAGCAGCGGGCGCAGCTCGCGCAACACCGCCGTCATCCCGCCCGCGTGGTGAAAGTCCTCCATGTAGCCGCGCCCCGACGGCTTGAGATCGACGAGCACCGGCGTCTCGCGGCTCATCGCGTCCACGGCGTCGAGATCGATGGCGAGGCCGAGGCGGCCGGCGATTGCGGTGAGGTGGATGAGGCCGTTGGTCGAGCCGCCGATCGCGAGGAGGACGCGGAGGGCGTTTTCAAACGCCTTCGCCGTCAGGATTTTTTCCGGCGCGAGCCCGCGCGCGATCATCGCGACGGCGGCGGTGCCGGTGCGCTCGGCGATTCTCATGCGGTCGGCCGTTACGGCCGGCGGCGAGGCGCTGCCGGGCAACGCGATGCCGAGCGCCTCGGCGATGCACGCCATCGTGCTCGCCGTGCCCATCACGGAACACGTGCCCACGCTCGCCACCAACTCGCCGCCGACGCGCGCGATTTCGGCCGCGTCGATTTCGCCCGCGCGAAAATTCCCCCAGAACCGCCGGCAATCCGTGCACGCGCCGACGCGCCCGCCGTCGTGCGAGCCCGTGAGCATCGAGCCCGTCACGAGCTGGATCGCGGGCACGCCGGCCGAGGCCGCGCCCATGAGTTGGGCGGGCACGGTTTTGTCGCAGCCGCCGATGAGCACGACGGCGTCCATCGGCTGCGCGCGGATCATTTCCTCGGTGTCCATCGCCATGAGGTTCCGCAGAAACATGCTCGTCGGAAACGCGAAGCTCTCGTGCACCGAGATCGTGGGAAACTCCACCGGCAGTCCACCGGCGAGCATGACGCCGCGGCGCACGGCGGCGACGAGCTCGGCCATGTTGCCGTGGCAGGGATTGTAGCCGCTGCCGGTGTTGACGAGGCCGACGAGCGGGCGGCCGAGGGCGTCGTCGGTGTAGCCGGCGCCCTTGATGAAGGCGGTGCGGAGGAAGAGCGAAAACTCGCGGTCGCCGTAGCTCGTGAGGCCCTTGCGGAAACCGGTCGGGGGCGGGGTGGTTGGCTCCATGCGCGCGGACGGTTGCGCGCGCCGCGCCGCGCGGCAAGGGCGCGGTTTTCCGCGAGTCCTGATGCTGGCGAAACCAAACCTTGAACTGGTGCGACCGCCCGCCACGGTCGCGCCCACGCGCGACCCCGCGCCAGTTTCCCCGCCCCCACCCATCATGACGGACTCCACCCTCGCCGCCGATCCCAACGCCCTCGATCGCGCGCGGAAAAAAATCTACTGGCGGCTCCTGCCGCTGCTTTTCCTCTGCTACGTCATCGCCTACGTCGACCGCGCCAACGTCGCCATCGCGAAGCTCACGATGACGAAAGACCTCCCCGGCTTCGACAACGCCGTGATCGGGTTCGGCGCCGGCGTGTTTTTCTGGGGCTACTTCCTGCTCGAGGTGCCCGGCTCGCTCATCGTCGAAAAATGGAGCGCCCGAAAATGGATCTGCCGCATCATGATCACGTGGGGCATCTGCGCGGCGGCCACGGCGCTCGTGAAGACGCCGATGCAGTTTTACACCGTGCGCTTTTTCCTCGGCCTGGCCGAGGCCGGGTTCTTCCCCGGCATCATCGTCTATCTCACCCACTGGTTCCCCGCGCGCGATCGCACGAAGGCGCTCGCGCTCTTCTTCGTCGCGACGCCGGTCGCGCAAATCGTCAGTCCGAAAATTTCCAACGCGCTGCTGAAAATCGGCACGACCGAAATCGTCAACGGCGCCACGGTGGTCCACGCGCCGTTCCTCGGGCTCGTCGGCTGGCAGTGGGTTTACATTTTCTGGGGCATCCCGGCGGTGGTGCTCGGCTTCGTCGTGGTGTGGTGGCTCAAGGATCGGCCGCGCGACGCCACGTGGCTCGTCGACGACGAACGCGTCGCGCTCGAGACCCAGCTCGAGATCGACAAGGCCGCGGGCGGCAAGAAGCGCATGACGCTCCTGCAGGCGCTCAGTCATCCGCTGGTGCTGCTGCTCTCGCTCGCGTATTTCTGCAACGTCACCGGCACCTACGGCATCGAGTTTTTCCTGCCGAGCATCCTGCAGCAGTGGTATTCCCTGAAGATCGACGCGATCACGTGGCTCATCATCCTACCGCCGATCCTCGCGCTCGTGACGCAGCTCTTCATCGGGTGGAATTCGGACCGCACGCGCGAGCGCCGCTTTCACGCCGTCATCCCGCTCGTGTGCGCCTCGATCGCGCTGGCGCTCGCGCCGTTTTCGCAGGGCAACAAGTGGCTCACCATCGCGTGTTTCATGGTCGGCTTCGCCGGGCTCAAAGCCTACCTGCCCGCGTTCTGGGCGATGCCGAGCCTCTTTCTCACCGGCCCGGCGGCGGCGGGCAGCATCGGCCTCATCAACTCCCTCGGCAACCTCGGCGGCTTCTTCGGCCCCGCCGTGATCGGTAAGGTGCAGACGGTCACCGGTTCGTTTGTCGGCGGCATCTATTA